>DBME01000061.1:0-2427 GCA_002298155.1 Holophagaceae bacterium UBA706
GGGGCATGACCGCCCGCGGCGACGCCTGGAGCCCAGGGTGGTTCGAACTGCCCCTGGGGCGGGAGGAGGCCGCCTGGCTCACCCTCTGCGCCGATCCCGAAGAGCCCGGCGCGCCTGAGATCCGCGGGTTCGAGGCCGCCCGGGCCGCCGCGTCGCCGGAGCCCCCCGCCGCCCTGGCCGGGGATTCCTTCGGCAGCCAGCTGTGGAACGCCTCCCGGGCCTTCCTGGCCCGCCGCGGCGAAGGCAGCACCGTCATCGCCGGGTACCCCTGGTTCCTGGACTGGGGACGGGACACCTTCATCGCCGCCCGCGGCCTCCTGGCCGGGGGCAGGGAAGACCAGGTGCGGGGCATCCTGCGCACCTTCGCGGCCTTCGAGGACCGCGGCACCCTGCCCAACGCCCTCAACGGCGATTCCACCGCCGACCGCGACACCTCCGACGCGCCGCTGTGGTTCGCCCTGGCGGTGGAGGAGGCCGGCATGGCCGAGCTATCGCCGGTGCTGGAGGCCATCGCCCGGGGCTACCGGGACGGCACCCCCAACGGCATCCGCGTCGACGCCGAGTCGGGCCTCGTATGGAGTCCCTCCCACTTCACCTGGATGGACACCAACTACCCCGCCGGCACGCCCCGCCAGGGCTACCCTGTGGAGATCCAGGCCCTGTGGATCCGCCTCCTGCGCCACCTGGGTCCCGCCTGGGCCGGCCTGGAAGCCCGGGCCCGGGCCTCCCTCGACCTCTTCTGGGACGAGGAGGCGGGCTGGTTCCACGATCATCTGGAAGCCCCCGCCGGCTGCCCCGCGGCCCAGGCCCGGGCGGACGGCCACCTCCGGCCCAACCAGCTCTTCCTGGTGAGCCTCGGCCTCGTGGAGGGCGAGCGGGCCCGCCGCGCCGTGGACGCCTGCGCCCGGCATCTCCTCGTTCCCGGGGCCCTGCGCAGCCTCGCCGACCTGCCGGTGCTCTCGCCCCTGCCCATCCAGGGGCCCCACGGCCTCCTCAACGACCCCATCCACCCCTACTGGGGGCGCTACGAGGGCGACGAGGACACCCGCCGCAAGCCCGCCTACCACAACGGCACCGCCTGGGTGTGGCTCCTTCCCACCTTCTGCGAGGCCCTGGCCCGGGCCTGGAAGGACCAGCCCGAGGCCCTGGCCGCGGCGCGGGCCCACCTGGGTTCCCTGGACGGCCTCCTGGCTTCCGGCTGCCTGGGGCAGCTTCCCGAGATCCTGGACGGCGACGCCCCCCATGCCCAGAGGGGTTGCGACGCCCAGGCCTGGAGCGCCACCGAAGGACTCCGGGTATGGCTTACACTGAACGGACACCCCGATAGGAAACCCAATGGCTGAACCCGGACTTGACGTGCAGGCCTTCCTGAGGGGGGACTGCGGCAACCCGTCCGCGCTCTTCGGGCTCCATCCCCTGCCCGGCTCGGGCCTCCAGGCGCGGGTCTTCGCGCCGCGGGCGACCCGGGTGGAGCTGATCCGGGAGGAGACCGGCGACGTGGCTGCGGAACTGGCCATGGTCCACCCCGAGGGACTCTTCGAGGTGGTGCTGCCCCGGCTGAAGAAGTGGTTCCGCTACCACTACCGCGTCCATGGGTGGGGCGAGAATCCCCAGGACATGGAGGACCCCTACCGCTTCGGCGCGGGCCTGGGCGAGCTGGACGTCTACCTCATGGGCGAGGGCACGCACCTGCGCCTGTACGAGAAGCTGGGCGCCCACCCCGTGGTACGCGACGGCGTGCCCGGCGTGGACTTCGCCGTGTGGGCGCCCAATGCCCGGCGCGTGAGCGTGGTGGGCCAGTTCAACAACTGGGACGGGCGCCGGCACATCATGAGGCCCTTCGGGTCGTCGGGCGTGTGGGAGCTCTTCATCCCCCGCATGGTCCCGGGCGACCTCTACAAGTTCGAGATCATGGGCGCGGCCGGCAAGGTCCTCCCCCTCAAGGCCGATCCCTTCGCCTTCGCCTGCGAGCACGCCCCGGGCACCGCCTCGGTGGTCCACGACCCCGGGCCGCGGGAATGGGGCGACGGGGAGTGGATGGCCTCCCGGTGGCAGCGCAACCGCTTCGACGCGCCCATGAGCGTGTACGAGGTCCACCTGGGCTCCTGGCGGCGCCGCGCCGACGGCGGCTTCATGAGCTACCGCGAACTCGCCGACGTCCTGATCCCCTACGCCAAGGAGATGGGCTTCACCCACCTGCAGCTCCTGCCCGTGGGCGAGCACCCCTTCTACGCCTCCTGGGGCTACCAGCCCCTGGGCATGTTCGCGCCCNNCGCCCACCTGCCGCTACGGCTCCCCCGAGGACTTCCGGGCCTTCGTGGACCGCTGCCACCAGGAGGGCCTGGGCGTCATCCTGGACTGGGTCCCCGCCCACTTCCCCGGGGATGCCCACGGGCTGGGGGAATTCGACGGCACCCACCTCTACGA
>DBME01000061.1:2531-6489 GCA_002298155.1 Holophagaceae bacterium UBA706
GCGGTGGCCTCCATGCTCTACCTGGACTACAGCCGCGGCCAGGGGCAGTGGATCCCCAACCGCTACGGCGGACGCGAGAACCTCGAAGCCGTGGCCTTCCTGCGCCGGCTCAACGAGGTGGTCTACTCCCACTTCCCCGACGCCTTCACGGTGGCGGAGGAGTCCACCGCCTGGCCCATNNACATGGGCTGGATGCACGACACCCTCACGTACCTGGGCCGCAACATGCTCCACCGCCGCCACCACCACGGCGAGATCACCTTCAGCATGCTCTACAACGATTCTGAGAACTTCACCCTGCCCCTGTCCCACGACGAGGTGGTGCACGGGAAGAAGTCCCTGCTCTGGCGCATGCCGGGGACCCGGTGGGAGCAGTTCGCGAACCTGCGGCTCCTGTTCGCATACCAGTTCATCCACCCCGGCAAGAAGCTGCTCTTCATGGGCGGCGAGTTCGGCCAGGACCACGAGTGGGACCACAACAAGTCCCTGGACTGGGCCCTGCTGGACTTCGAGCCCCACCAGGGCGTCCGCAGCCTGGTGGGCGACCTCAACGCCCTCTACCGCCGCATCCCCGCCCTGTACGAGCGGGACTGCGCCCCGGACGGGTTCCAGTGGATCGACTGCGAGGACCGCAAGAACAGCACCCTGGCCCTCATGCGCAAGGCAAACGATGGGTCGTTCATCGTTGCCGTGCTCAACTTCACCGCCCAGCCCCACCACGGCTACCGGGTGGGCGTGCCCGCCCCGGGCCGCTACCTGGAGGTGCTGAACACCGACGCCGCCCTCTACGGCGGCCAGAACTTCGGCAACGGCGGGGCCGTGGAGTCCACCCCCGTGGCCGCCCATGGCTTCCCCCAGTCCGTGGTCCTGACCCTCCCGCCCCTGGCGGCCCTGGTTTTCAGACTCGGTTAAGATGGAATCCATGCCCAACCCCTCGAAGGAAACACCCATGGACACGCTCCAGACCAAACTCCGGAAACTCACCCGCAACCTCTGGTGGACCTGGCGGCCCGAAGTGCGCGCCATCTTCCGCGACCTGGACCTGGACATCTACCACCGCGCCCACCGCAACCCGGTGCGGGTGCTCAAGGACATCACCCCCGAACTCCTGGAGAAGCGGGCCGGGGAGGTGGACATCGCCACCCGCACGGACCGCGCCCTGCGCCAGCTCAATGAATACGTCAACCCCCTCACCACCTGGGGCATGGTCCACGCCGGCGCCCTGCAGTCCCGCCCCGTCGCCTACTTCTGCGCCGAGTTCGGCATCCACGAGTCCATCCCCATCTACTCCGGCGGCCTGGGCATCCTCGCCGGCGACCACCTGAAGGGCGCCTCCAACCTGGGCGTGCCCCTGGTGGGCGTGGGCCTCCTGTACCACCGGGGCTACACCACCCAGATGCTGGACGCCAGCTACTGGCAGCACGACGTGAGCGAGCCCTTCGAGCTCTCCGACCTGCCCGTGGACCCCGCCCTGGGCCCCGACGGCAAGCCCGTGCGCGTCTCCGTGGAGCTCCCCGGCCGCACCGTGTGGGCCAAGGTCCTGGAATGCCACGTGGGCCGCATCCGGCTCATCCTCCTGGACACCCGCGACGAAGCCAACTCGGAAGAGGACAAGGCCCTGGCGGCCAACCTCTACGGCGGCGACAACCGCATGCGCATCCAGCAGGAGCTCCTTCTGGGCGTAGGCGGCTCCCGGGCCCTGCGTGCCCTGGGCATCACCCCCAGCGTCATCCACCTCAACGAGGGCCACTCCGCCTTCGCAATCCTTGAATGGGCCCGCCACCGGGTCCAGCAGGACGACATGGAACCCTGGGCGGCCATCGCCGAGGCGTCCTCCGCCACGGTCTTCACCACCCACACCCCCGTGGAGGCCGGCCACGACCGGTTCCCGGCGGAACTGGCCGCTGAGCACCTCGCCGCCCTGGCCAACGGGCTGCGGCTGCCCCTGGACGACGTCATGGGCCTGGGGCGCATCAACCCCGGCGACCTGGGCTCCCCCTTCTTCCCCACGGTCCTGGCCCTCAAGCACTGCCGGCGCGCCAACGGCGTCTCCGCCCTGCACGGCACCGTGGCCCGGTCCATGTGGCAGCACCTCTGGCCCACCCGGTCCGTCCACGAGGTGCCCATCGGCCACGTCACCAACGGCGTCCACGTCCCCACCTGGCTGGCCTCGGAGCTGAACACGCTCCTCCAGAACCACCTGGGCACCAACTGGATGGACGGCATCGTGCGCCCCGACCTGTGGACCAAGATCGCCGCCATCGACCCGGCCGAGATCTGGGAGATCAAGAAGGTCCTCAAGGGCCGCATGCTCAAGCTCGTGCGCGACCGCCAGAACACCATGCGCGTCCGCCAGGGCCTCGAGCCCCTGTCCCCCCAGCCCCTGGACCCCGATGCCCTCACCATCGGGTTCGCGCGGCGCTTCGTGCCCTACAAGCGCCCGGACCTGCTCTTCACGGACCTGGACCGCCTGGACGCGCTCGTCAACAACCCCGACCGCCCCGTGAATCTCATCTTCGCGGGCCGCGCCCACCCCGCCGACGGCCCCGGCAAGTCGCTCATCCAGAAGGTGGGCCAGCTCACCGCCGACCCCCGGTTCCGCAACCGCATCCTGTTCGTGGAGAACTACAACATCCACATCGGCCGGAACCTCTACCAGGGCGTCGACGCCTGGCTCAACAACCCGAGGCGCCCCCTGGAGGCCTGCGGCACCAGCGGCATGAAGGTGGTCATGAACGGCGGCCTGCACATCTCCGTCCTGGACGGGTGGTGGGCCGAGGCCTACGACGGCGAGAACGGCTTCGCCATCGGCAACGGCGAGATCCACGTTTCCAACGACGTGCAGGACAAGCGGGACGCCGACGCGCTCTTCCGCCTCCTGGAGGAGCAGGTGGTGCCCATGTACTACCGGCAGGACAGCAACGGCGTCCCCCGGCAGTGGATCCACGCCATCCAGCGCTCCATGCGCACCCTGGCCTGGCGCTTCAACGCCGACCGGATGGTCATGGACTACGTGCGGAACTGCTACCTGCCCGCCGCCGTGGCCTCCTCCTGCCAGATGCCCACCCCCTGACCCGCGGGTTGAAGATCCGAAGCCACGTGTCCCGGCAGCCACCGGGCGCGTGGCTTCCCCGCGAGGGATGGCTTACACTGCTCCCATAGGCTTCCCGCCTGCAAAACGTAAAGGAATGCACCATGGCCACTCCGTTCCGCGCCATCACCCTCGCCGCCGCGGCCCTCCTCGCCGCTCCCGCCGCCCTCCGGGCCGAAAGCGGCACCTGGAGCGTGACCGTGGGAGGGGCCCAGCCCTCCGCCGGCGCCAAGACCTGGGTGGGGTCCACCACGGGCGTCTCCCTGGACGTCCTGGAAACCTACCCCCTCACGGCCACGGACGCGGTCCGCATGCGGTTCGGCTTCTACACCTTCAAGGCCGGCAACACCCTGGACCGGACGATCACCGTCCCCGGCGGCACCGCCACCGCGTTCCCCGCCAACACCACCAACGAGCTCTTCGCCTTCACCTACGGCGCCGAGTACGTCTACAACCTCCCCCTGAACCTCACCGTCCTGGGCGGCCTGGGCGTCGCGTACGTCACGGCCACCAGCAAGGGCACCTTCGACCTGACCGGCGCGGGCAACGGCCCGGTGTCCACCAACTACTCGGCCAACAACTTCGTTCCCTACCTCTGCGCGGGCCTGGGCTACCGCGCCTCCCGCGCCGTGATGGTCGAGCTGCGCTGGCAGGGCTGCTCCATGAAGCAGCAGAACCGCCCCATCGACCTCTCCGGTGGCGGCTACACCACGTCCGGCAGGGTGGCCTTCGACAAGATGAACGTCTCGTCCATCTCCCTAGGCCTGAATCTGACCTTTTGACGAGATGGTTTGTGGCGCTTGAAATCCTGGATGGGGGCAGAACCATTGCAGCGTGGTGCTGGGGGCGAACTGATCATGCACAGAG
>DBME01000264.1 GCA_002298155.1 Holophagaceae bacterium UBA706
GGAATAGCCCCATTCGTTGTCGTACCAGGCCACCAGCTTAACGAAGGTGGGGTCGAGGACGATGCTGGCTTCGGCGTCGAAGACCGAGGTGCAGCCTTCACCGCGGAAATCGGTGGAGACGACCTTCTCGTCGGTGTAGCCCAGGACGCCCTTGAGGGCGCCGTTGGAGGCGGCCTTCATGGCGGCGCGGATCTCCTCGATGCTCGCGGGCTTGTCCAGCTCGCAGGTGAGGTCGACCACGGAGACGTCGGAGGTGGGGACGCGGAAGGCCATGCCCGTGAGCTTCTTGTTCAGGGAGGGGATGACCTTGCCCACGGCCTTGGCCGCGCCGGTGGAGCTGGGGATGATGTTCTCCAGGATGCCGCGGCCGCCGCGCCAATCCTTCTTGGAGGGGCCGTCGACGGTCTTCTGGGTGGCGGTGGCGGCGTGGACGGTGGTCATGAGGCCGCGCTTGATGCCGAAGGTGTCGTGCATGACCTTGGCCAGGGGGGCCAGGCAGTTCGTCGTGCAGCTGGCGTTGGAGATGATGTCCTGGCCGGCGTAGGACTCGTGGTTCACGCCGTAGACGAACATGGGGGTGTCGTCCTTGGAGGGGGCGCTGAGGATGACCTTGCGGGCGCCGGCCTTCAGGTGGGCGCTGGCGGTCTCCTTGTCCAGGAACAGGCCCGTGGACTCGACGACGATCTCGGCGCCGATCTCGTTCCACTTGAGGTTCGCGGGGTCCTTCTCGGCGGTGAGGCGGATCTTCTTGCCGTTGACGACGAGGGTGTTGCCTTCGACGGAGATCTCGCCCTGGAAACGGCCGTGGACCGAATCGTACTTGAGCATGTAGGCGAGGTATTCGGGATCGAGCAGGTCGTTGATGCCCACGATCTCCAGGTCCGGGAAGTGTTTCACCGCAGCGCGAAACACCATCCGGCCGATACGCCCGAATCCGTTGATCCCGATCTTTGTCATGCTGGCCTCCTGACCACGTGTTACGCCGGTCGGAATCCAGCCTCCAATGGGTGAGCCGTGGGATCCCGCTCAGCAGTTGACAGCAGGATACCGCAATGCGCCCAAGTGTTGTTCAAGCTTCTTGGAGAGCGTATTGCGATGCATGCCCAGCTGGCGCGCCGCCGCGCTCTGGTTCCCATGGTGGGCCTCGAGCACCTTCTCGAGGTAGATCCGCTCCAGCTCTCGCTTTGCGATCTCGAGGGGAATGTCCCTCCGCACGAGCTCCGCGATCAGTTCCTCCATCATGTGGCGCATCGGGTTGGCTCCAAAGGGTAGCCAAAAAAAATAGCACCATGGAATAGGCGTGGACAGACGAATTTGCATCGATCATGCTCCGCCGGCTGCGGAAAAACCTGTGGAATACTTGTGGAGAGCCGGAGGATTTCGTGCGCAAAACCAAGATTGTGATCACGATGGGACCCGCGTTGCTGGAAGGCGGAAAGTTGAGGGGCGCCCTCGAAATCGCCGACTCCGTCCGGCTCAACGCCAGCCATGGGGACCTGGAAAGCCGCCTCGAGGCGCTCCGGGAGATCCGCCGGATCTCGGACGTCCTCGGGCGCCGGATTCCGGTCCTCCTGGACCTCCAGGGCCCGAAGTGGCGCGTGGGCGCCCTGGAGGCGCCCCTGGAACTGGCCGTGGGCACCGTGGGGGCCTTCCATCCCGTCGGCGGCGGCCCCGGTACGGGGCCCGGGGGGCCGGCCTGGGCGGTGCCGCTGCCCCATCCGGAGCTCTTCAAGGGCGCCCGGGTCGGCCAGCGGTGGCTCCTGGACGACGGCAACCTCGAGGTGGAGGTCACCGAGGCGCGGCCGGACCTGGTCCTGGCGAGGGTCAAGGTGGGCGGCCTCCTCAAGGCCCGCAAGGGCGTGCACCCCATCGGCCTGGACGTGGCCTTCGATCCCCTGACCCCCAAGGACCTGGTGGACGTCAAATGGGGCGTCGAGCACGGCGTGGACCTCTTCGCGCAGAGCTTCGTGCGCCGGGGCGAGGATGTGAAGGCGCTGTGCGCCCTCATCGCCCAGGCCGGCGGCGACCAGCCCGTCATCGCCAAGATCGAGCACCCCGCCGCCCTGGACAACCTGGAAGGGATCCTGGAGGCGTCCTGGGGCGTGATGGTCGCCCGCGGGGACCTGGGCGTCGAGCTCGGGGTGGAGCGCGTCCCCAATCTCCAGAAGCGCATCATCACCTGCGCGCGCCATGCCCTCAAACCGGTCATCACCGCCACCCAGATGCTCGAGAGCATGATCGAGAGCCCCCAGCCCACCCGGGCCGAGGCGTCGGACGTGGCCAACGCCATCTGGGACGGCACCGACGCGGTGATGCTCAGCGCCGAGAGCGCGGTGGGCAAGTACCCGGTGGAGGCCATCAAGTGGCTGTCCCGCATCGCCAAGGACGCCGACGGCCACTACCGGCCCCGCATGGGCCGGGCCGAGGACGCGGTGGCCCGGCGCCTCTCCTCCCGCACCGACGTGGCGGTGGCCTTCGCCGCCTGCCGCACGGCCCAGGAGATCGGGGCCCGGTTCCTGGTGGTCTTCTCCGAGGGCGGCGGCAGCGCACGGATGGTCTCGCGCTTGGCCGGCGATGCCCCGGTGGTGGGGGTCACCACGGATCTGGGCAATGCCCGGCGCATGGGCGTGCTGCGGGGCGTGACCTGCCTCCTGCTGCCCCCGGCTGGAAATGCCGACGACGCCATGGTGTCGGTGGAAAAGGCGCTCTGGGAGTCCTTCGGGGCGGCCGGAGGCGACAAGGTGGTCTTCACCCTGGGGCTGCCCCTCTACCAGGAGGGCTCCACCAACACCCTCAAGGTCAAGACGCTATGAAGGGAATGCTGGGTTTCCTCGGCACGGTGGTAGGCGGGGCCGTGGGATGGTGGCTGGGCGAATTCGTGGGCCTCACGCTGGCCGTGGTGCTCAGCGCGGTGGGCAGCGGCCTGGGACTCTTCCTCGTCCGCTGGCTGGCCAAGGAGTACCTCGAGTAGTCAATCCCGGCGGCGCAGCTCCAGGATGTCGAGGATCCTGAAGGCGTCCCGCTCCTCCAGGGAGTCCAGGCGGAGCCAGTCGCCGGACCCGCATTCCACCCAGAGAGAGCCGTTGCCGAACCAGCCGCGGCGGCCATCATGGCCCTGGAGGAGGCGCACCCTCTGGGCGGGCATGGGCCGGGGGGCGGCGAGCACGCGGTGCAGGCCGTCCAGTTCCAGGCGGCCGTCCGAGCAGCTCCACCTGGAGCCGGGGAGGCGGATGTCCAGGCCCGGGGCATGGACCGTGTCGCCCTGGATGCGCACATCCGCGGCCCAGGGGCCTTCGGGCACCCAGGCCCCGGTGCGGAAGGAGGACGCCGCGTCGTCCCAGGCGACGGAGCCCAGGTCGGCCAGGTCCGTGGCGCGCAGCTTGATGCGGAAGGCGGAGGCGGGGGCCATGTCGAAGGTGGGGTCCAGGGGGACCCAGCGCGCGCCCAGGCGCACCTCGGCCCAGAAATGGAGGCCCACGCCGCCCTCCACGCCGATCCAGCCAACGACGCCCCGGGCGGGAACGCCAAGGCGCCTCAGGAGGGCCACCGCCAGGACCCCATGCTCCGTGCAGTCGCCGCGGGGATTGCGGGCCACTTCCTGGGCGGAGGCGAAGCCGACGGTGTAGTCCTTCTCCTCGATCCAGTCGTACACGAAGGCCGAGACCCGCCGCGCCAGTTCCCAGCGCCCGGCTCCGGCCGGCGCGTCGAGCCTTCTCAGGAGCCCGTCGAAGACCGGGTCACGGAACTGCACCAGGGGCGTCTGGGCGAGGTAGGGCGCGTCCTCCGGCGAGGGGGTGCCCTTCACGGGCGGCTCCGCGGCTTCCGCGGGGGTGGGCGGCTCGGGGCGCGCGAGGGCGTAGCGGTTCTCGCCCAGGCGCCGCTGCTGGGCGTCCTCGGGCACGGTGGGCACGCCCTCGCCTTCCCAGCGCACGGCTGCGGTCCGGAGCCAGGGCAGGAAGGGATGCGGCGGAAGGCGCTTGAGGGTGCGTTCGAAGTAGCCCACGCCGCCCGGCTCCGGCGGAGGCGCCGGCAGCGACTTGGCCTGGGACAGGAAGGGGATGCCGCCGAGGCTGCCGAGCTGCTTGACCTCGCCGGCCTCCGGGGAGATCCACACCTCGACCTCCTCCACCAGGGGACCCTCGGCCACGGTGCCCTGGAACCGCACGGTGCCGGGGAAGCCAGGGAGGGGGTCTGGGCCCACGGGCCGGAGCTCCATGCGCGTGGGCTGCTGGGTGGGGACGGAATAGCCGCGGATATCCACGGGCCTGCGGTCGCGGGCCGCGGCCTTCAGGAGCTCCTCCTCCTGGCCGGGCCAGATCACGGCTCCGGCAGGCAGGTCCAGGGTCCGGGGCGGGAGCCCCTTGAAGGTCATCACCAGCTTGCCCGGGGCGGCCGGGGACCATAAGGCCGCGCCCTGGAGGGGCTCCTGGGAGAGCGAAAGGGAGAACGTGAACTGGAGGGAGCCGTCGGGGCGCTTCAGGACGGTCTGCACGAGATCCTGGGTCGTGGGAATGCCCAGGCGTTCCAGGCGCATCCATTCGTGGGTCTCCATCCGGACCCCCTCGGGGCCGCGGGTGACCGTGCGCAAGGAACCGCCGGCCTCCTTGCCGGCGATCCAGTCACGGAATTCGCGGGTCTCGGAGGCCGGCGGGGCCTGGGCCACCACCTGGCCTGCGGCCAGGGTCAGGGCGAGGATGACGCGGGGGGCAAAGGCCATGGGCAGCTCCACCCCAACGATAACCTACCTGTGGTCCCTCCCGGGATGGCCACCGCGGCGGCCCATCATCATGCCCTCGAAGCGCCCTTCCATGCGGGCCGCCTTCTCGCGCTGCTCGGGGGTGAGGATGGCGTGGAATTCCTGCCGGGCCGCGCGGTGCTCGAGAAGCACGTCCAGGTTGGCGTCGGCCATGGTCTGGTGCAGCTTGCGCAGGTCCGCGGCGGGGGTGTCCTCCTTGGCCATGGCGTCCTGGAAGGCCTTGCGGGCGTCCTGGGCGGCCTTGCGCTTGGCCTCGGCCTGGGGCGTGTGCTTGGCCCGGATGTCGGCGAAGGCGGCCTTCTGCGCGTCGGTGAGGTTCAGGGACCGCTCGATGCGGGCCATCATGCGCGGGTGGAAGTCCTGGCCCCGGGGGCCGGGGGCGGGGGCGTCCTGGGCGAAACCGGGTGCGAAGCTGAACCCGGCGACGAGCGTTGCGAGGATGAGTGTTTTCATGGCCATCTCCAGGTCGGTGTGGGGTTTTCCATCCACAGCCTATGAGACACCGGGGGGGGCGGGGGGTTTATGACCTATTTCCTCCCGGGCAGCAGGGGGACCCGGCCCCGGACCCTACCGAGATAGGCTCTAATGGAGGGGATGATCCAGACCTTCTCGGCCATCGTGCTCCGGCCCACCCCCTTCCAGGAGGGGGGGCTGGTGGTGTCGTTCCTCACCGAGCTGGGGGAGCGCATCGTGGGCCTGGCGCGGGGCGCCAAGAAACCATCCGCCAAGTGGGTGTCCGCCTTCGAGCCCCTGGGGCTCGTGCGGGTGAGCTTCTTCGGGAAGGAGAACGCGGAGTTCAAGCGCGTGACGCGCTGCGATCTGGTGCATTCGCCGCTGACCCTGGGGGCGCTGGAATCCAACCTGGTGGTGGCCTGCCTCGCGGACGTCTTCGACCGGGTGGCGCGGGAGGGCGTGGAGGACGAGCGGCTCTTCCGGCTCCTTTCCGCCTGCGGCCGTTCCCTGAAGGCCCGCCCCGACCGGGCCATGGCCACGCTGGCCTACGCGGAGCATTGGATCCTGCACTGCATGGGCCTCATGCCCCACCCGCGCCTCTGCGGGCGCTGCGGCAACGGGGAGGCCCCCCTGGTGCTCTTCACGGAGGACCATGGCTGGCGTTGCGCGGCCTGCACGCCGGTGGATCCTTCCGAGGCCCTGCCGCCGGGCACCCGCGAGCACCTGCGCCTTCTGAGAACCCTGCCCGCCGACGAGGCCCCCGATCCCGCGGGAACCGAGGCCGCCAAGGCCGTCACGCGCATTCTGAGGGATCGCCTGCGCAGGGAACTGGGCGGGGCCAGGAGCTACGAGGTTCTGGACAAGCTGGTGGTCTGAGCCGGGATCCGGTTCAACAAGCGCTCTTCCATTCCTGCTCGAAGTTGAAATAGGCGCCCAGCCCCACGTATTCCACCTTCTGCTGGAAGAACTGGCTGAAGGGCATGTACCCCTTGTCCAGCACGGCCGTCACGTAGCCCTGGAGGTAGGCGTCCGCTTCCTTCCCCTCCGGCGCTGACGCAGCCAGGACGGCGGCCCCCAGGAGGAGGGGAAGGGCGGAGAATGGGCGCATGGAAGTGGTTTCGATGATCCCCGATACGCATCCGGGACGCAAAGGGGAACCTGCCCCGGACACTTCAGTGACGGTGGACCCCATCCGTGACGCTTCTGTGATGAAAACCGCCCCAAGATCATCGCGTTGTAACAATTGGCCTCGCCGCTTGACGGGCTGGCGTGCGGAACCGATACCTTGTCAACACGATCTTTGCGACATCGATTGAACGGCGCGGACCAGGGGGTCCGC
>DBME01000133.1 GCA_002298155.1 Holophagaceae bacterium UBA706
CCAGGGTGGTGCACATTCCTGTGACGAACGGGCCTGATTGCGGGGTGCCTACTTCGCCTGCTGGAGGGCCTTGGCCTGCTTGGCCAGGGCCTTGGGGTGCACGAGGTAGTGGATGTAGATGATTCCGTAAGTCTTGTCGGCCTTCTGACGCGCGGTCAGCTCGATGATCGGCGTCTCGTGGTAGGCCAGGATGACCTGGGTCTCAAGGCTGTTGTTCTTGTTCGGGGTGGCCTTCTGGATGGAAATCTCGTTCCACAGCTCGACGGGGACGCCCTTGAGCAGGCGGTAGATGCCGGCGTTGTACGTGGGGCGGAGCAGGGGGCCGCTCATGGCGGGGAAGTCCTTGCCGTAGAGCTTGTCCTTTTCGCCGGGGAGCTTGTCGAGCTTGGCCAGGTCGACGCTGTCCATTTCGGGCGGCAGGGCGGTGATCTCCTTCATCTGAAGGCGGTCAAGAGCCGTCTGCATGCCGGCCATGCTCACGTTGGGGGCCAGGTAGCCCAGCTTCACGACCTCATCCGCGCCCAGGGCCTTGATCTCCTCGGCCGTGAGGGTGAGGTCCATCTGGCCGGCGTGGTTGTGGAACCACCAGGCGTTACCGTAGAGGCCGCCCAGATCCTGGGGGGCGATGACGGGGATGTCCGCGAAATCCTTCCGGACCGCGATGTACTTCAGGTGGGGCAGGAGGGCATAGGCCTCCTTGGCCGCCATGGGCGCGGTCTTGGGAATGGTGTCGGCGGGTTTGGATTCGCAACCGATCATGAGCGCCAAACCGGCGATAGCTGGAATCCAGGCGTTTTTCAGAAACATGGGGCCTCCTAATTGGAACTGCTAGATTATGAGAGGTATCCATCGTCTTTACCAGAAGGATTACGTTTGTATCCCATTCGCCTGATCGCCGTTGGCCGCCCCAAGATGGCTCCCCTTCGGGAGATGGAGCAGCACTACCGCACCCTTCTGAAGGCCTATGCCCGCCTTGAGGTGGAGGATCTGCCGGAAGGCAAGGGGGATCCCGCGCGGCAGCTGCGGGATGAGGCGGACCGCCTGCGGGTGCACCTGGGCGCCGTGCGCTGCCCGGTCCTCCTGAGCGCAGAGGGCCCCCCCCGCACCTCCGAAGCCTTCGCCCGGTGGTTGGGGGTCCGCATGGACCGGGGGGAGAGCCTGGCCTTCGCCATCGGCTCCAGCGCCGGCTTCGACCCTGGCCTCAAGGCGGAGGTGAAGGAGCACCTCAGCCTGAGTCCCATGACCTTCCCCCATGACCTCAGCCGGGTGCTGTTCCTGGAGCAGCTCTACCGGGCTTTCTCCATTCTCAAGGGGACGGCCTACCACAAATAGGGCATGGGAGGCTCGATTGCGGAGGCCCGGGGTGCATCATTATATTCTTTTATGATTGAGATATTTTATTTATTACATTTCGGAGCCAAGACTCGTATCAGGCCATGAGAATGCTATCTGGTCGCAAAATCCAGTATGAGCCGTCAGGAACTGTTCAAAAAGCAAGCCAGAACGCATTGAAATTTCTTTTTTGTGAGCCAGGGAACTTTTCCCCTTCACGGGGTTTTGCAAATCCGGGGCCATCAAAAAGCCGGTAATTTACCAATAAGGACCATAAAATCTGTTTTCACACCTGAAATTAGCCTATTGGGAAGGGCGTGATTACCAAGGCGAAATGGCGCCAAAAGATTAATCCTTAGCGACTTTGTCAGGTTTTTCTTTCCTTGCGGCCCCCCTGGGGACTCCGTAGCATTTCTCAAAACAGATCTTCGGATCCAGACGTCTGGTTTTCCGAAACCCAATTTGTCGCTCTCGAAATCCCATCTTCATTTGGAGGAGGTCCTCAATGCGCACGCGATCCATGGTCATGTCGACCGCACCGTTGCGGCGGATTGCGGATGGAGGCCAGTCATGAAGCACCGCACCCATGTGGCCCTGCTCGCCGTCCTCGTGTCCGGCGCGGCCTGGGGGCAGGACGTAAGTGTGTACAGCACGACGATCGCCCAGATGTGGAAATCGGACATCCCGGGCTTCGACAAGACGGCCACCTACACGCCCGCTACGGAGTTCCTGGGCATCGACGCCAACAAGCTCGGCACCGACGCGCTCTCCCTCCACCTCTATGGATGGGGCCGCACGGACCTGAAGGACCAGTCCGCCATCGGCGGCAAGACCGCGGGCGACCTGACCTACGGCTACCTCCAGTACGCCTTTGACCGGGCCAACGCGCAGGTCAAGGCCGGCCGTTTCACCATCAACCAGGGCGTTGGCAATGAGATGGTCGACGGCGTCTACGCCTACACCGACCTCCTGGACGGCTGGAACGTAACGGCCTTCGCCGGCAAGCCCGTCGTCTACAAGAACCTGGGCAACGTGCCCCAGGCCTCCATCTCCTTCCAGCGCGACTACACCTTCGGCACCCGCCTGGGCTACCGCATCAAGCGCATGGGCGAGATCGGCCTCTCCTACCTCCAGGACGGCAGCACGCCGGCCATGGACCTGCCGATTCCCGAGACTCTCGACTTCACCCGCCGCCAGCTGGGCGCGGACCTCAGCCTGGCCCCCTGCTCCTTCATCGACGTGACGGGCCGCACGGTCTTCGACGTGTCCCGCCGCCAGCAGGCCGAGCACAGCACCCGCATCGCCGAGAGCGACTACCGCGTGGGCGTCAAGATCATGGATGGGCTGCGCTTCAACGGCTCCTTCACCGATCGCGACTTCCTCTACTACTACACCGGCTCGACCCTGCCCAACCTCTTCGACATGAACGAGCGGGGCAAGTTCAAGGCCGTGGGCGGCAACCTCACCTGGACCGCCGTCGCCAACCTGCAGCTGGTGGCTGATGTGCGCCGCACCAACCGCGACGAATACGGCACCGCCACCCGCGCGGGCCTGGATGCCCGCTACAACCTGGCGGCCCAGCATGTCCTCGCCGGTGTCGGGTACCACAAGGTGAACGCCTTCAACGTGGCCCTCGTGGATTCCACCACGCCGTCCCACAGCCTGTCCCACTCCGAAGCCCGCGCCTGGGTGATGGCCGAACGGGGCGCCTTCTCCGCGAGCCTGGATGCCATCCGCCTCCACTACTCTGGCGCCTCCACCAACCCGAACCTCATCGGCAAGAGCATCGAATCCCAGCTCGTGGGCTCCGTGGGCTACCAGGCCAACGAAGGCCTCAAGGTCTCCGCCGACCTGAGCTACGCGGATACGCCGCTCTACAAGAAGCAGGCCATGGGGCTCGTGCGGATCGAGTACCGCTTCGGCTTCGCCGCCAAGGGAGGCAAGTGATGTCCAAGAAACTCCTGCTCGTCGCAGCCTCCCTGGGCCTCGCGCTCCTGACCGCCTGCGCCATCATCTCCCCGGAAGCCAGCTTCGCCCGCACGCACCCCGAGAAGCTCGGCGCCGGCCGCCCCACCTGCTCCGAGTGCCACGGCACCGAAGCGGTGAAGAGCACCCAGAAGACCTTCGCCGCCCTGGACCACACCGCCGCGTTCGTCAAGGACCACAAGGTCCAGGCCAGCCAGGACTCCGCCACCTGCGCCTCCTGCCACGCCCAGTCCTTCTGCTCGGACTGCCACGGCGGCAAGACCGTCATGACGCCCTCCACGAAGCTCGGCAACCGGCCCGACCGGGAAATGCCGCACCGGGCGGGCTATCTGACCATGCACCGCATCGAGGGGAAGATCGATCCCACCGGCTGCTACAAGTGCCATGGCCGCGCCAACAACGAAAAGTGCAGTGCTTGCCATAAGTAGGGGTCTGATCATGAGCGAACGATTGATTATCAGAGCCTTCCTCGCGGCAGCGGCCGGTCTCGCCATCCTGGCTTGCGCCACGGGCGCGCCCAATGCCACGAAGCTGGATCCGGTCTCCGGGCAGCACCCGGCCACCTGGGCCACCACCCACTGGTCCGAGTACCTGAAGAACCCCGACAGCTGCAAGCCCTGCCACGGTTCCACCACGGACCGGACACAGGCGGGCGGGACCTCGCAGGTGAGCTGCTTCGGCTGCCACCACGCCGATGGCCCCCACCACCCCGCCGGTTGGGCCGATCCCGCCCAGCACGGCCGCGCCGGCGCCCAGGCCGCCCCCAACGGGCAGGTCTTCTTCCAGGGCACGGGCTTCGCCGCCTGCACCGTCTGCCATGGCTCGGACTACAGCTCCCCCGTGGGCATCACGCCCTCCTGCAAGGCCTGCCACACCAAGGCGCCCCACGCCGCCAAGCCCTGGATCGACGGCACGTCGCCCCTGAAGCCGAACCACGACAAGACCAACGAAGCCAACGCCGCCGAATGCGCCAAGTGCCATGCCCTCGGCGCCAACTCCGACATCACGCCGAAGCCCCCCGCGCCGGCGGGGACCGTTCCCGGCTGTTTCAACGGCACCCTGTGCCACACCAAGAGCTTATAGCCCCTTGACGTCCATTGGGCCGTTGCGAACAACGTCCGCACAGCCAGATCACCACGGGAGGTGCCCGACTTGAAAATCCTGTCCTACGAACACGCGCTCTACCGTCTGCACGTCAATCAACACGCTATTGCTTATCAAAGGAGGAGCTAGCATGGAAATGAAATCTCTCAAGAGGCTGGGATGCCTGGTCGCCACTGGCGCCCTCGCCCTGGTCCTCGTCGGCTGCCGCGGCGACGCGGGCCAGACCGGCGCCCCTGGTACCAATGGTACCAACGGGACCAACGGCACGAACGGCACGAACGGCACCAACGGCACCAATGGCACCAACGGCCAGGGTCCCCAGGTCACCGTCGCCAACCTGACGCCCGCCGAGTGGAGCAACCTGGTCCTGAAGGGCTCGATCACGAGCGCTTCGGTGCCGGCTGACCACAAGCCCGTCATCAACTTCACCGTCACCGACCAGAACGGCACCCCCGTCGTCGGCCTCGGCTGGACGGCCAAGGCCTCCACGGCCACCTACGCCAGCTACCAGAACGTCTCCTTCAGCATCGCCAAGCTGGTCGTGGCCACGGACGGCAGCGCCGAGTGGATGAACTACGTGGTCACCTCCACGCCCACCAACTCGTCGCCCAACCCCGCGCCTCAGAAGCCCAACACGGACAAGGAAGGCACCCTCGTCGACCACGGTGACGGCACCTACACCTACACGTTCATGCGGGACATCTCCGCCGCCCAGGCCATCCTGGACGCGGCCACCTACAGCGGCAACAACAAGCGCGCCGACCTGGGTGACGTCTCCTACAACGCCAACCTGACCCACCGCGTCTCCGTGCAGATCAGCGGCAACGCCCGCGGCACCGGCTCCAACACCGCCGACGCCAGCAACAGCGGCGTCCCCGCTGCGCCCATCCGCACCGCCGCGAACCTCACCTACGACTTCATCCCCGCCACGGGCCATGCCGTCACCGCCACCGATCCCGGCCGCCAGATGGCCGAAGTCTCCGGCTGCAACGACTGCCACACGCGCCTCGAAGTCCACGGCGGCGGCCGCTTCGATCCCAAGTACTGCGCCATCTGCCACACCGACCAGCGCAAGTACGGCAACGCCGAAGCCGCCACCACCGCCACCGGCTACTCCGGCAGCACCTACAAGATCGCCGGCCAGGCCGTGGGCAACATGACCCCCTTCATCCACCGCCTCCACATGGGCGAGGGCCTCACCAAGACGGGCTACAACTACGCCAACGTCCTGTTCAACGAGACCACCTACCCCATGGACCAGCGGAACTGCGTGCAGTGCCACACGGCCAGCACCGGCCAGTTCCAGGGCGACAACTGGAAGAACAAGCCCGGCCGTTATGCTTGCGGCGCCTGCCACGACAGCATCGACTGGATCCTCGGCACGAACCACCCCGGTGGCCCCGCCGCCGACGACGCGTCCTGCAAGACCTGCCATGACGCGGCCGCCATCCAGACCTACCACGTTCCCGTCGTTCCCCCCAACCCCAACAACACCTGGCTGGGCGGCACCAACGCCAACACCAACGCCTCCTTCGTGGCCGGCTACACCAACAACCTGCCCGCGGGCGCCAGCGTCGTCACCTGGGACCTCAAGTCCGTCAGCGTCAACGCCTCCGGCAACCCTGAAGTCGTCTTCCGCTACAAGAAGGACGGCGTGCCCGTCGTGTTCAACACCTACGCCGCCGGCGTCGAGATGATGGACAACTTCGTGGGCGGCCCCAGCATCTACATCGCCATGGCCCTGCCCCAGGACGGGATCAACACCCCCGCCGACTACAACACCACCGTCAGCACCTACCTCCGCAACGTGTGGGCCGGCACGGCCACCAGCGGCGCCGGCGCGGCCACCCTGTCCGCCATCGACGCCAACGGCTACTACAAGGTGACCTTCACCAACGCCGTCGTCCCCGCCAACGCCACCATGGTCACCGGCGGCATCGGCTACACCTACGGCCTCACCTCCACCCAGCCCCTCACCCAGACCAACGTCCCCGGCTTCGCCTACAACGTTGAAGGCAAGAAGCAGGGCGGCCTGAGCGTTCCCGCCCCCAACGTCTGGAAGATGTCCTCCGCCGGCTTCGACGCCAACGGCGTCGCCCTGCCCGCCAACCAGAACCCCCTGGGCACCCTGAAGAACACCCAGAACGTCGCCCGCCGCGCCATCGTCAGCAACGCGAAGTGCAACGCCTGCCACGCCGCCCTCGGCATCTTCACGGAAAAGGTCTACCACGCCGGTCAGCGCAACGACGCCCCCACCTGCGTGTTCTGCCACAACGTCAACCGCGTCAACAGCGGCTGGTCCGTGAACATCAAGGACGCCGTCCACGCCATCCACGGCGCCGGCAAGCGCACCAACAAGTTCAGCTGGGAAGTCTCCGCTGGCGACACCTACTGGACCGTCGGGTACCCCGCGATCCTGAACAACTGCGAAGCCTGCCACGTGCCCGGTTCCTATGACTTCGGTGGTTCCGCCAACGCCGCTGCCGTGCCGAACCTCCTCTGGAGCACCACCACGGCCGGTTCCTCCTCCGCGCCCACGACGCCCGCGACCATCAACGTGATCGTCACCGGCAACGAGACCGTGCCCGGCACCTACTTCGCTCCGCACGTCCAGCCCAACACCACCTACGGCCTGCCCTACAGCGCCGGCATCCTGGCTTCGGGCTCCGTCATCAATCCCGCCGCCTCCACCACCCTCGTGACCTCCCCGGTCACCGCCGCCTGCTACGGCTGCCACGACTCCAATGTCGCCGCCGCCCACATGCGCGCCAACGGTGGTGCGATCAACGAAGCCCGCTCGACCGCCCTGCTGAAGTACGAGCAGTGCACCCTCTGCCACTCCGCCGGCAAGACCGCCGACGTGGCCGTGGTTCACGCGACCTTCTAACTGACGTCCATGCCGGGGCGGGGTTTTTCCCCGCCCCGGCGCTACGATCCGCATGAAAAGATGACCCGGATGCGCCCAACGCATCTGGGTTATCTTCTTTAAGGCCCAAAAGCCGCACCGGAGGAGCAGCATGAACCGCAGCACCCTGAAGACCGCCCTTGCCGTCCTGGCGCTCGTCCTGGGCACCAGCCGGGCGATGGTCGCCCAGGAGGACGAGATCCCCGCCCACAAGGCCAAGCCCAAGGTCGTCCAGCCCCACCCCAAGAAGAAGAAGGCCGTCGTCCCCGACAGCCAGCGGGTGGACATCAACAGCGCCAGCAAGGAAGAGCTCATGAAGCTCAAGGGCGTCACCGCCACCGACGCCGACCGCATCATCCAGGGCCGCCCCTACAAGACCAAGGCCCACCTCATCACCCACAACGTCATCCAGATGACCGTCTATTCCGTCATCAAGGACAGGATCATCGCCCGCCAGGACCTCAAGTCCCTCCCCAAACCCGCTCCCAAACCTCCGGCGAAGGCGGCGCCAAAACCTACGGCAAAGCCGGCACCTGCGGCGAAGTAGGCGGGCGTCCGTTTGGACAGGGAAAGGCCCCGCTGAGCGGGGCCTTTCTGCGGTTTGGATACTTAGGCCCTGACAGGCTTTCCCTGCC
>DBME01000332.1 GCA_002298155.1 Holophagaceae bacterium UBA706
GCTGGCACAGCGGCGGCCTCCGCAGCGGCCCTGCTGGGCATCCGCGGTCTGGCCGGTGTCGGTGGAGGCGATTGCCGCCGGTGCCAGGTCCCGGGCGCCCAGGGTGGGGGCGGCGGCGGGGAGGACGGAACCGGCGGCGAAGAGGGTGGCGATACCTACGAGTTTCGTGATCATGATGCGCTCCGCGCGGCAGAAGCCGCACAGGGGCCTCCGGGGAGACCCGTGATGGAAGGAAAAGGCTGCTCTTTCGGCCGCCCAGGTGCGGGGACAGGGTTTTTGTCCAGACGATGTGTAACGCAGGGCCGTAAAGAGTATTCGGCTGGATACGCGTTGGACTTGAGATGAAATTCTCCATTAAAATATTGCAAAATCAATTTATAACATGAAATAAAAGAATATGGGCCACGCCTTTCGAACGACGTGACCCACGTGGATTAATAACTATATTTCATCCCTGAGCTTCAGCTCTCTCCGGTTCCCTTCTTCTCCTTGTTCTCGGTGGCGGGTTCCTGCGCCTGGGCGGGCGCGGAAGCCGGCGATGCCTGCCCCGCCGCCGGCTGCGGCCAGTCCATGACGGTCTGGCTCAGGCGCTCCCAGTTGCCCTTGAGGGGGACCTTCTCCTGCACATACTCCATGCCCTTGGGCACCAGGCGCAGGAGGTGGTCCGCGCCCTTCCGGTAGTAGGCGAGACGCGTGCGCTGGCCCTTCCGGGTGGCCTTGTAGGGGAACAGCCAGTGGGCGCGGTCGGTGGTGGAGGCGGCCTCGATGCCCGTGAGATCGGCCTTCAGGGCGATGACGCCGCCGATGCCCACCACCCAGATCTGGTTGTGGCCGGGGCGGGTGTAGGCGAGCTGCTCGGTGCCGTTCCCCAGGAAATCGCCCACGGCGGCCAGGAAGTTCCCGTCCACGTCCAGGTTCCCGGTGTCGGCGGGGATGGTTTCGGTCCTGAGGCTCGTGGAGCCCTTTTCATAGAAGCCGGCCACGAAGGCGGGGACGGCCTTGGGCAGGCGGGTGCCGTTGGACAGGACCTTCCAGCAGCCCATGCCCTTGCGGGCGAAGATGAGGTCCGACACGCCGGTGCCGGTGAGGTCGACAGGCGCCAGGAAGGTCGCCTCGTCCCCCTGGAACTCCTTCAGGTCCGCCAGCTTGTCGGTGTCGGCGCCGGCCAGCACGGGGAATTCGAAGCCTTCCCCCGTATCCCGCGAGACGATGCGGAACACGTTGCGGTTGGCGTAGGCGGCGAGCTTCTGGGAGGGGTCCAGCGGATGGATGGCGCCTTCGCCCTGGGCTTCGGCCTCGGCCTTGAAGACGCCGTGTACGAGGCAGTGCTTGAGGGTGTCCTCGGCGTGGGCGGTGGACAGGCCTGCGGCGAGGACCGCGGCGGTCCACACGGGAATGCGATGCATGGTGATACTCCTTTATGGGTGGAAAACGAATGCTGCGGCGCGCCACACCCTGAATGCAGGATTGACGCGCGAGGTTCGTCTCCGCCCAGGCCGATGGCCGGACCCCGCCGAAGCGGCTGCGTCGCGGGTCAGGCCTCTCCGGCCCGCTCCTTCTCCAACTGCGCCAGGAAGACCTCCAGCCACTTGGTGGAGAAGGCGCCCTTGATGAAGTCGGGGTGGTCGAGGATGCGCTGGTGCAGGGGGGCGGTGGTCTTGATGCCCTCCACCACGAGCGTGTCCAGGGCGCGGCGCATGCGGGCGAGAGCCTCGGTGCGGTCGGTGCCCAGGGCGATGAGCTTGGCCACCATGGAGTCGTAGTAGGGGGGGATCACCGCTTCCTGGTGCATGGCGGTGTCCATGCGGATGCCGGGCCCGCCGGGGAAGTGCAGGGCGGTGATGCGGCCGGGGCAGGGGGTGAACTTGAAGGGGTCCTCGGCGTTGATGCGGCACTCAATGGCGTGGCCCCGCAGGACGATGTCCTCCTGGGCGTAGCTCAGCCTGCGGCCGGCGGCGATGCGGATCTGCTCCTTGACGATGTCCACGGAGGAGACCATCTCGGTGACGGGGTGCTCCACCTGCACGCGGGTGTTCATCTCCATGAAGAAGAAGTCGCCGCGGGCGTCCAGGAGGAACTCGATGGTGCCGGCGTTGAAGTAGCCCACGGCCTTGGCGGCGCGCACGGCGGTCTCGTGGATGCGCCGGCGGAGGTCGGGGGTCAGGGCCGGGCTGGGGCTCTCCTCGATCAGCTTCTGGTGGCGGCGCTGGATGGAGCATTCCCGCTCGCCCAGGTGGATGATGTTACCGAAGAGGTCGCCCAGGATCTGCACCTCGATGTGCCGGGGCTCCAGGAGGTACTTCTCCATGTAGACGGAGTCGTCCGTGAAGGCGGCCTTGGCCTCCGTGCGGGCGGTGTTGTACTGATCGGACATCTCCTCGGGGGAGTTGACGATGCGCATGCCGCGCCCGCCGCCGCCGGAGGAGGCCTTGACGATGACGGGGTAGCCGATCTTCTCGGCCCAGGCCAGCGCGTCCTCGACGGTGTCCACGACGCCGTCGCTGCCGGGCATCAGGGGCACGCCCGCGGCCTGCATGGTGGCCTTGGCCTGGGACTTGTTGCCCATCATGCGGATGATCTCGGCGTTGGGGCCGATGAACACGATGCCGCAGGCCTGGCAGACGTCCACGAAGTGCGGGTTCTCGCTCAGGAACCCGTAGCCGGGATGGATGGCCTCGGCGCCGGTGACTTCCGCGGCGGCGATGACCTGGGGGATGTTCAGGTAGGACTTGCCGCTGGGGGGCGGGCCGATGCAGATGTCCTCGTCGGCGAAGCGCACGTGCAGGGCGTTGCGGTCGGCCTCGGAGTAGACGGCGACGGTCTGGATCCCCAGTTCCTTGCAGGCCTGGATCACCCGCAGGGCGATCTCGCCCCGGTTGGCGATGAGGATCTTGCGGAAGGGCGGGTCCCCCGCCTTGCCCCCGGGCTTCCTGTGGGTGGTGGCGCGGCGCAGCGGCGTCATGGCGCTAGCGGACCCGGACGGCGAACAGGCGCTCGCCGTATTCCACCGGCTGGCCGTTCTCCACCAGCACGGCGACCACTTCGCCGGCCACGTCGCACTCGATCTCGTTCATGAGCTTCATGGCCTCGACGATGCAGAGGGTCTGGCCGGGTTTCACGAAATCGCCGGGCTGCACGTAGGACGGCCCGTTGGGAGTGGGGGAGCGGTAGAAGGTGCCAACGATGGGGCTGGTGATGTGATGGATCCCGGGATCCTCCGGACGGTCCTCCGCCGCGGCGGGCTGGGCCGGGGCCACCAGGGTGTGGGTGGGCATGGCCGGCAGCGGCATCGCGGGCAGCGCCACGGGGGGCGCGATCACCGGGACGGCGGCGCCGCCCTTGCGGATGCGGAATTTCACGGAGCCCGCCTCGATCTCGAATTCGTCGATGTGCTCCCGGGCCACCAGGGCCACCAGGGCCTTGATGTCCTCCAGGCCGAGGTTGAGGGGAGCGGGGGACTGCTTGGCGGGCAGGGCTCGGGGTTGGACAGGCTTCTTGGCAGGGGTCATGGGTGCTCCGCGGGGGGGCTTCAGGGTTCGTCGGGGGCATCGGCCAGGGCGGTGGCCTTGCGGCTGCGTCCCTTGGCGCACGTCTCGTCCGGACGGAACTCCTTGCTGGCTGCGTCCAGGATCCCGTTCACGAACTGGGTTCCCTCCTGGTCGCTGAACTCCTTGACGATCTCCAGCGCCTCGTTGATGACGATGGGGAAGGGGATCTCCTTGAGGAACATGAGCTCGTAGACGCCCAGGCGCAGGAGGTTGCGGTCCACCACGGCCATGCGGTGGATCTTCCAGTGCTCGGCGAAACGGGTGAGGACGGCGTCGATCTCCTCCATGTGGCCGTGCACGCCATCCACCAGGCGCCGGGCGTAGTAGAACGCGTCCCGGTTCAGGTCCTGGATGGCGTTGAAGCCCGCGAACACCTCGTCGGGGAGGTAGTCCGTGAGATCCATGGCATAGAGCATCTGGAGGGCGTACTCACGCCCCCGCCTGCGGACTCCCATTACTTCGTCCCCTTCCTGGGCCCCTTGAGGACGCGGAGCAGGTCCACGGTCTCCAGGAGGCTCTGGGCGGCTTCCCACCCCTTGTTGCCCATCTTGGTGCCTGCCCGGTCAATGGCCTGTTCCACCGTGTCGGTGGTGAGCACGCCGAAGATGACGGGCACGCCGGTGTCGAGGCCCACCTGGGCCGCGCCCTTGGTGACTTCGCTGGCGATCATGTCGAAATGGGGCGTCCCGCCCCGGATGACGGCGCCCAGGACGATGATTCCGGCGTACTGGCCGCTCTGGGCGACCTTCTTGGCCACCTGGGGGAGCTCGAAGGAGCCCGGGACCCGGATGAGGTCGATCTGGGCCTCGCTGCCTCCATGGCGGAGGATGCAATCCGTCGCCCCGCCGACCAGGCGGTCTACGATGAATTCATTGAACCGTGCGGCCACCAGAGCGAACCGGTCGCCCTTGTCCACACGTAGCTGGCCTTCAAAGATCCCCATGGGAACCCCCCGAAAGGTGGTTGAGTCCAAGAAGATAGCACAAACCGGGTGAAAGTCGAAACCTTCCTAGCGGGCGAGGGGGGGGGTTAGGCTTGATGTCCCGAGGCCATGGTGACGTCCTCCAGGCCCCAGGGCACCAGATGGTCGATCTGGTCCCGGCCCAGGGTGATGCCGAAGAGCTTCCACACGGCCATGGAGTACACGTCGGGCAGGTAGCGCCCCCACATCTTCACCGGCAGCTCGGGCACCTCGATGGTGGGCGACAGGGCCAGCATGAGCATGTATTCGATGAGGAAGGAGGCGTTGGAGGCGATGCGGCCGGAATAGGTGACCCCCGCGCGCTGCTCCAGGATCCGCGCCTCGTGGATGGAGAAGCCGAACTCGCTCTCCACCAGGTCCGCGTGGGTGGTGAGGATGACCTCGGCGCGGAAGGTGTCCTGGCCGCTCTCCACGAAGGACGGGAATTCCAGGGCCAGCTCCGTGGGGGAGAGCCCCTTGCCGGCGTGGCGGTCCCAGTCCCAGTCCCGGGCCTGGTCCACCAGCACGCCCACGGGGGGCAGGCGCAGGTCCACCAGGAGGTTGACGTCGTTGTAACGGCCCCGGTGTTCCTCCTTCTGGACCGCCACCACCGAAGGATGGGAACGGATGGCCGCCTCCATGGTCACAAGCTCCTCCGGGGTGCCCACGAACTTCAGTCCGATGCCGTCGTCGATGCGCAGGTCGTCGGGCTTGAAGACCAGCACCCCGTCCCGGAAGGTGCGGGAGACGATGCGTTCGGCCTGATCGTAATCCTGGGCCATTTCGGCCTTGGAGGAGAGCAGCTGGGCCAGGGGGATGCCGTACTGCTCCGCCCGGGCCTGGGCCAGGGACCGGGCCCGCTCGTTGATGGCTCCCGCGAGGCGGTCCGCCACGCGCCGGGAGCACTTCTCCGCGATGCGCCTCAGCCGCTTGATTCGGGCCATTCCCAGGATGGTGCCGTCCTCCCGCAGCCCCAGGATCACGTCCGACGGGGTGCCCGGGAAGAAGTCCTCCGGGTGGCTCCGGTAGCGCGCGAAAAGCTCCAGTTCCCGGATGGTCGGGCTCTTGCAGCTGCGCACGATGGCATCGCGGAGTTCGTCCTTGGAACGAAGGCGCGCCAACTGGACGGGGCCCGGATGCACGGCCTGGCGGATCGTCGTGAGCAGCTCCCGCACCACGGGCGCGGATATGAGGTTCTNNTCGTCACCTGGGTGAGGAAGCGCCCGTCGCCGCGGCTCGTGCAGTCCGCGAACCAGCGCGTGGCCAGGTCGAAAAGCTCTTTCCGGTGCGTGATGCTGGTCAGGTGCATGGCAGGGCCTATGTTACTCCGTCCGGGGAGGGCGGAGGGAAGGGATCAGGGCTTGACCTTGCCCAGGAGCCTGAGGAGACCGTCCAGGATGGTGAGGGGGTGGGGGGGGCACCCGGGGATGAAGAGGTCCACGTGGATTCCGGCCCCGGGGGCCCCGCCCCACTGCTCCTCCTGGTCGAGGTAGGGCCCGCCGCTGATGGCGCAGGCGCCCACGGCGATGACCAGCTTGGGATCGGGGGTGGCGTCCAGGGTCTTGCGCAGGCCCATCTCCATGTTCCGGGTGATGGGTCCGCAGATGACCACGGCGTCGGCGTGGCGCGGGCTGGCCACGATCTGGATGCCGAAGCGGCCCAGGTCCCAGCCGATGGTCCCCAGGACGTTGACGTCCACTTCGCAGCCGTTGCAGCCGCCCGCGCTCACCACCCGGAGCTTCAGGGAGCGCCCGAAGATGGCCATGGCCTTGGCGTCCAGGGCCTGGGCCACCTCGTAGGCCAGGTCGGGGCGGACCAGGAGGTCCTCCCGGGTGCGCGTGGCCAGGCGGAACTCGCCCGTGAAGGCGATGCCCCCGTCGGGGCAGGCGTCGGTACAGGCGGTGCAGAAAAGGCAGCGGCCCAGGTCCACGGCCAGCTCCCCATTCTGGGTGATGGCCTCCGTGGGGCAGACGTCCGCACAGGCGTGGCAGGCATCCGGGCACTTCCCGGGCTGGAGGACGGGAAGACCGCGGAAGCGGTCCGGCATGGGCGGCGCCACCGCCGGGTAGTGGTTGGTGCGGTGCCCTTGCCGGAAACGGGAAGCCAGGATCTTCAGCATCAGAGGTCGAATCCGCAGTAGGAGAGGTTGAAACTCTTGTTGCACAGGGGGAAGTCGGAGATGCCTTCCCCCCGCAGCGCCAGGGCCAGGCCCGTCCAGTTGTGGAACGACGGGTCGACGATCTTGTAGTGGGCGAAGCGCCCCCGGTGGTCGGTGACGGCGAGGTGCACGATCTCACCCCGCCAGCCCTCGGTCATGCCCAGGGCCAGGTGCTCGGCGGGCAGGAGCCGGGGCGCCTCCACGGCCACGGGGCTCGGCGGCAGGGTGCGCAGCACGTCCAGGGCCCAGCGCAGGAAGTCGACGCTGGAATGGATCTCCGCGGCGCGCACCCGGGCGCGGGCGGCCACGTCGCCCAGGTCCTCCAGGACCCGGGGCAGCTCGGTCTCGGCGTAGGGGCCGTAGGGATGGCTCCGGCGCACGTCCCGGTCCAGGCCGCAGGCCCGGCCCGCGGGGCCAACGAGGCCCAGGTTCTCGGCGTGGGCGGGGATGACCCGGCCCGTGCCCTCAAGACGTGACAGGACCGAGGCGGTGCTCCACATGAGCTCCACGGCGTTGGCCGTGTCGGCGGCGGTGGCCTCCAGGCGGGCCATGAGGTCCTCGGCCCGCTCCCGGTCCACGTCGAAGCGCACGCCCCCGGCGCGCAGCAGGTCGCGCCCCAGGCGCGAGCCGCACAGGACGGCGGTCATGTTCAGCCAGTCGCCCCGGAGACGCCCGCAGTAGGAGAGGGTGGGCAGGAAGCCCACGTCCCCGGCGATGGCGCCCAGGTCACCGGTGTGGTTGGCGAGCCGCTCCAGTTCCAGGGCCACGGCCCGGATCAGGTTGGCCCGCAGGGGCACGTCCAGGTCCAGCAGGCCCTCCATGGCCAGGCAGTGGGCCCAGGCGTGGCCGATGGTGGTGTCGCCGGCGGCGGTCTCCATGTGCTTGAAGGTGCAGGCGTGGGGGCCGCCCTGGAGGGTCCGCTCGATGCCGCGGTGCTGGTAGCCCAGGGCGATCTCCAGGTTGAAGACCGTCTCGCCGCTGCACTGGAAGCGGAAGTGCCCCGGCTCGATGACGCCGGCGTGCACGGGCCCCACGGCCACCTCGTGCACCTGGGTGCCCTCCACCCGGAAGAAGTTGGTGACGCCGGGCAGGATCTCGCCCTGGCGGTCCCAGGGATCCCGGGGGGAGCCCCAGGCCTGGTGGTAGCGCACGGGCTTGAACCAGGGATGGCCGATGGCCTTGAGGCCACGCTGCTCGGCGATCTCCCGCTCGAAGAGGTGGGCCTGGGGGCAGGCGGGGGTAAGCGAAGGGAACTCCACCGGGGGGAACGTGGTGCGCAGCACCTGGAGGACGGGGCCCTCCGGGGCCTCCAGTACCGCGAAACCCGTGAGGTCCGGCGTGGCGGTGAGGCACACCAGGCGGTGGCCGTCGCCGCAGGCCCGGGCGATGTGCTCCTGGAACGCGGCGAAGGGGAGGTGGGGGATCTCGGCCAGCGGGATCGCCGCGCCGTTGGCGATGAGGGCGTGGGTGTTCATGGCCGTCCCTCCACGAGCAGCGCCGCCTTGGAGAGGAGCGTCATCAACGGGCCCGGCAGCCACAGGCCGAGCGCCAGGGCCAGCACCAGGGCGCCCACCAGGGGCGCCGTGAGGCCGAAGGTGTCCTCATAGTGGGTGCGCACGGCCGCGGGGTTGGGCGTGCCCTGGAGCACGGGGAGCACCACCGAGCCCATGGCCACGAAGATCCCCCCCAGCAGGACCAGGAACGCGGTCCCCACCAGGATGCGCCCGCCGCCCAGGGCCGCGGAGGCGATGCCGAAGATGCTGGTGAACGGCGCGAAGGGCGGCGACCCCACCACCGCCACGAAGCCCAGCAGGAAGCACCATCCCGACACCGGCAGGCGCCGGATGGCGCCGGTCACGTCGGCCAGGCTCTTGGAGGAGAAGGAGCGCACGATGTTGCCCGAGCCCAGGAAGAGCACGCTCTTGATGAGGGCGTTGGCCGCCACGTGGAAGAGGGCGAAAAGGGTGGCCTTGCCGCCGATGCCCACCCCGAAGACCAGGATCCCCATGTGCTCGACGCTGGAATAGGCCAGGAGCCGGCGCAGGTCGCCCTGGCGGATCATGAACACGAAGGCCCAGGCCATGCTCAGCAGGCCCATGGCGACCATGAGCTCGCGGCCGAAGTCGCCCAGGCCGGCCGCGCAGAGGATGGAGAACATCCGCATCAGCGAAAGGAAGGCCATGGAGGTCACGCCCCCGGCCAGGATGGTGCCGACGATGCCCGGCGTCTCGCCATAGGCGTCGGGTTTCCACGTATGCATGGGCGCCAGGCCCATCTTGGTGCCGTAGCCCACCAGGAGGAGGACGAAGCCCGCCTTGAGCCAGGGCGCCGGCATGGAGGCCGCGTGCTGCACGAGGCGGTCGATGTAGATGGGTTCGCCCAGGCCGCCCAGCTGCGCCGCGTAGGCCACGAAGAACGTCCCCAGCAGGGCCAGGGCCATGCCCACCGAGCAGATGAGGAGGTACTTCCAGGTGGCTTCGAGGCTGCGCTTGTTGTGGTTGTAGTAGAGCAGCGGCGTGGTGGTGAGGGTCATGGCCTCCATGCCCACCCACAGGACGCCGGGATGGCGGGAGGTGGCCACCAGGGACGCCATGCCCAGGAAGCTGAGCATCGCCACCCCGAAGATCCCGAAATCCCGTTCGGTGCGCAGGGCCAGGTAGGAGGGGGCGTAGAAGGCGCAGATGGTGAACAGGGTGCTGACCACCAGGAGGATCCACCCGCCCAGGGGATCCAGGCGGAACCAGGCGTCGGGCTTGAGGTGGAAGGAATGCGTGAGGGCGATGACCACCAGGACGAGGTGCGCCGAGGCGGCCACGGGCAGCACCTTGGCGCGGTGCATGCCGGGCTTCATGAACCAGACGATGGCCGCGGCGAGGAGGGGGAGGTTGATGAGGGCTATGTTCATCGCGCGTCAGTCCTTCAGGTGCGCCAGGCGATGCGTGTCCTGGGAGTCGAAGGCCGTCTGGATGTGATTGATGACGATGCCCATGACGAAGATGCCCACCACCAGGTCCAGGAGCACGCCCGTCTCCACCAGGAGGGGCATCTCCTTGACCAGGAGGAGGCTGAAGAGGTAGACGCCGTTCTCCAGCACCAGGTAGCCCACCACCTGCAGCAGGGCCCGCTTGCGCGTGGTGAGCAGGAGGAAGCCGGTGAACAGGGCCATGATGGAGGCCGGCACGAAGAGGGTGCCCAGGCTGCCGGCCTGGAGCGGCAGGCGCCGGGCCAGGATGAAGGCCAGGCCCGTGCCCGCCGCGGCCATGACCAGGGAGGTGGTGTAGCCCACGTAGGGCTCGGGCTCGCGCTGGGGCTTCATGCGGTCCTGGGCCTTGTGGAGCATGCCGGGGATGACCAGGCCCTTGATGGCCGCGGTGCTCAGCGCCATGAGGAGGACGTGCACGGGCCAGTGGTCGTGCATGAGCAGGAGGATCAGGGCCAGGAGGATGCCCTGGATCGCCGCGAGCTGGATGCACTTGTTGACGCGGCTGCTGGCCACCAGCATGAAGTTGATGAGCATGATGGCCGCGAGCAGGAGGTTGGTCGACATGGTTCAGGCCTGTAGAAGGAGCAGGAGGAAGCCGAAGGTCGCGCAGACCACGGCGGCGATGAGGGCCTGGGGCACCCGGACCATCTTGAGGCGGGCCATGACGGACTCCACCACGCCCACGCCCACGGCCAGGAGGACCATGCCGCCCAGGAAGGCGGGCCAGTCGATCCACCACGCGCCCCGCAGGGGCAGGCACAGCTTGACCACCAGGGCGCCCAGCACCCAGAGCTTGAGGCTGGAGCCGTAGAACACCAGGGCCAGGGACGGCCCCGAGTGGTCCAGTACCATCACCTCGTGGATCATGGTGAGCTCCAGGTGGGTGTTGGGGTCGTCGAAGGGGATCCGGCAGTTCTCCACCAGGAACACGATGGCCCAGGCGGCGAGCACCAGCGCCAGGGGCCCCGAGGCGGTGCCCCAGCCCCGCCCCGCGGCGGTGAGCATGGGCCCCAGGGAGGCCTGCCCGCCGAACCGGGCCAGGGCCGCCAGGCCCAGGAAGAGGGCGGGTTCGGCCAGCACGGCGAAGGTCACTTCCCGGGCCGCGCCCATGCCCTCGAAGGCCGAGCCGGTGTCCAGGGCCGAGAGCACCACGAAGAACCGCGCCACCCCGAAGAGGTAGGCGAAGACCACCGCGTCGCCCAGGAAGTGCAGGGGCGCGGTCTCCGAACCCATGGGCACGATGAGGGCCGCGGTGAAGCCCACCGCCACGGAGGCCACGGGCCCCGCCAGGAAGGCGCGGGTGGCGCTGCGGCTGAACACGGAACCCTTGCGCAGGAGCTTGGCCATGTCGTAGTAGAGCTGGAAGACCGGCGGTCCCACGCGCCCCGCGAAGAGGGCCTTCACCTTGTTGATGATGCCCGGCAGGAGCGGGGCCAGGGCCAGCGTCAGGGCCATCTGGGCCAGGAGGGTCAGGGCGGGCTGGAGGAAGGGGCGGATCATGCCAGGGTCCAGGCGAAAAGCGCCACGAGGGTGAGAACCACGTAGAGGAGGTAGATGGGCAGGTGCCCGGACTGCAGGATGCGCAGCCAGGACAGGGCCCAGGCGGTGAAGTCCGTGGCGGGCTTGACGCCCCGGTCCAGGAGCACGTCGGGGGTGCGCCGGCGGAACACCGTGCCCTTGGGGAAGAGGCCCTGGATGCGGGGCTTGCGTTCCTCCGGCAGGAGCACCCAGCGGAAGGAGTCCGTGAGCATCTGGGCGAAGGAGGCGCCCGTGTACTGGATGCGGGCGGTGGGGGCCAGGTAGCCGCAGTCCCAGGTGCCGGCGCGGCGGAAGGGGGTTTTGCGGATGGCGTCCCAGGCCACGCCGGCCGCCAGCAGGCCGATGACGGCCACCAGGGTCAGGGAGCCCAGGCTGGCCACGCTGGACAGGTGCACCGTGGTGCCCAGCACCGCCACGGCGCGGTCCAGGGCCGGCAGCAGGGCGAGGGGCGCCAGGCCGATGGCGACGCACAGCCCGGCCAGCACCGACATGGCGCCGATCATGGGTTCGGGCGACTCATGGGCGTGGGCGCCCAGCTCCGTGCGGGGTTCGCCCAGGAAGATCACGCCGAAGGCCCGGGTGAAGCAGGCCACGGCCAGGGCGCCGATGGCCGCCAGGGCCACCAGCGGCACGATGCCCCAGAGCCAGCCGCCGGGGCCCAGGGCCCGGAAGGAGCCCAGGTAGATGAGCCATTCCCCGGCGAAGCCGTTGAGGGGGGGCAGGCCGCAGATGGCCGCCGAGCCCGCCAGGAAGAGCAGGGCCGTGCGGGGCATCGCCTTGGCCAGGCCGCCCAGGCGTTCCATGTCGCGGGTGCCCGTGGCGTGCATGACCGAGCCCGCGCCCATGAAGAGCAGCGGCTTGAAGATGGCGTGGTTCAGGAGGTGCAGCAGGGCCCCCGCGCCCCCCAGGGCCACCAGGGCGCCGTTGCCCCGGGCCTTGCCGGCCAGGGCCAGGCCCAGGCCCAGGAAGATGATGCCGATGTTCTCGATGGAGGAGTAGGCGAGCATCCGCTTGAGGTCCCGCTGGGCCAGGGCGAAGGCCAGGGCGAGGATGCCCGAGGCCGCGCCCAGGGCCGTGAGCAGGCCGCCCCACCACAGGGGCGGATCGGGGGTCCAGGCCGTGAGGCGCAGGAGGCCCAGCACGCCCATCTTGAGCATGAGGCCGGAGAGCAGGGCCGAGACGTGGCTGGGGGCCGAGGCGTGGGCCACGGGGAGCCACACGTGGAGCGGGCCGATGCCGGCCTTGAGCCCGAAGCCCGCCAGGAGGAGCAGGAAGGCCGCCTGGCCCGAGGGGGTGCGGGCGAAGCCCAGGGGCAGGGGCCCCAGGTCGAAGGAGCCCGTGGCCTGGGCCAGCAGGGAGAAGCCCGCGAACAGGCACAGGGTGCCCACGTGCGTGGCCACGAAGTACGTCCAGCCACCCTCGCGCACCGCCGAATCCTGGTCGCTGGTGGTGATCATGAGGAAGCCCATGAAGGCCATCACCTCCCAGGCGAAGAGGAAGAGCAGCGCGTTGGCCGCCGCCGTGAGGAGGATCATGGCCGCCACGCAGATGCCGAAGAAGAAGCGCAGGCGCCGCGCCGCCGCGCCGTGCTCGGCGTC
>DBME01000442.1:0-157 GCA_002298155.1 Holophagaceae bacterium UBA706
CGCAGCGCTTGATCTGGGCGGTGAAGCGCGCGCGCAGGGCCCGGTCCCGGGGCATGGCGCGGCGCTTGCGCAGCTCCTCCAGCCAGGCCAGGTCCAGGGCCGGGGAGAACCAGTCCGCGGCCCGGGCGGGAAGGTTGTGGGCCTCGTCCACCAGCAC
>DBME01000442.1:206-4924 GCA_002298155.1 Holophagaceae bacterium UBA706
AGATCACCACGTCCGCGTTGCGGGCCGCGTCCAGGGACAGCTCGTAGGGGCAGAGCAGATGCTCGTCGGCCAGGGCGAGGACCGCCGGGGAATCGGCGCAGCCGGCGAGGGCCAGGGCCTCCAGGGCTCCGGAGGCGCGGAGGCGGTCGAAGTAGAGGTGGGCCCGGGGGCAGACCTCGGGGCGGCAGTCGACGATCTCCTGGGGGCAGACCCGTTCCTTGGCCTTGATGGTGACGGAGCGCACGGCGTGGCCTCCGGCGCGGATCCGCCGCACGCAGTCCTCGGCCACCTCGTGCTGGCTGTTGCGGGGCGTGCAGTAGAAGACCCGCAGATCCTCCCCGAGGGCCCGGGCGAGGGCAGGGTAGAGGATGGCGGCGGTCTTGCCCAGGCCGGTGGGGGCCTGCACCAGCATGCGCCGGCCTCCGGCCAGGGCCTCGGCCACGTTGGCGGCCAGTTCACCCTGGCCCGGGCGGGGCTGGGGGAAGGGGAAGGCCAGGTCCGCCGCCAGGGCCCGGCGCTCCTCCCGGCGGGCCTCGGCTTTGAGCCAGGCCTCGTGGAGCTCGGCCAGACGCCCTTCCACCCAGGCCGTGAACGTCCCGGGGTCGAAGGGGAGGTCCACCAGGGTCTCCGCTTCGTCCAGGAGGCTGATGATCCGGATGCGGCAGAGGGGCGCGGCGGCCGTGTCCCGCCAGCGGAGCCAGGCGTACATGAGGGCCTGGAGGGCGAAGGGGTGCTGGGGGTCCTCGGCCAGTTCCCGCAGCAGGGGGCCGGGGCGGAAGGTGGTCTTGATCTCCTCCACCACGGGGGGCTCGGAGGCGATCAGCACGTCGATGCGGCCGCGCACCAGGATCCCGAATTCCCCGTGGGCCAGCTCGGCCTGCACGGCCACTTCCCCCAGGACCCGGGGGTCCTCCCGGGAAAGGCGCTTCTGCACCCGCGCGTGGAGCCGCGAGCCCAGGGCCATGGGATCCTCCTCGGCGGCCAGGGACCGCCGGGAATCCAAGCTCCCCGTGGGTTCCAGGGGGGCCACGAACGCTCGTACGGATAGGCCCAGGCTCATCCGTTAGATGGTGGCACAGTTCCGGCGGCTGGCGGTCAGCCCACGCCTTCCTCGGGGAGCTGGGGGCTGAACAGCTGCCGGGAGGGGAAATGGTAGCCGCCCCTGCCCGTTCGCTTCACATGGTAGAGGGCCGTATCCGCGGCGGACAGGAGCGGGTCCGCGTCCAGGCCGTCCAGAGGGAACATGGCGATGCCGATGGAGATGCCCACGCTGCAGACCACGTCCCCGATGCGGAAGGGGTTGGAGATGGCCTGGAGGATCATGCCGGCGATGCGCACCACGTCCTCGGAATTGGCGATGTCCGTGAGCAGGATGGTGAACTCGTCGCCGCCCATGCGCGCGACGGTGTCCGAATCCCGGACGCAGCCCTGGAGGCGCTGCCCCACGGCGGTGAGGAGCTCGTCGCCCACGGCGTGGCCGTGCTCGTCGTTGACCTCCTTGAACCGGTCCAGGTCGGTGTAGAGGATGGCGAAGTTGGTGTCCCGGCGCCGGGCCTGGGACAGCATGCGCTCGAGCCGGTCCAGGAAGAGGAAGCGGTTGGGCAGGCCCGTGAGCTGGTCGTGGTGGGCCATGTGGGCCATCTGGTCCTGGAGGCGCTTGATCTCGGTGATGTCCTCCTTCACCGCCACGAAGTGGGAGATGGTGCCGTCCTCCTCGCGGATGGGCGAAATGGAGGCCAGCTCCCACACCAGCTCCCCGGTCTTGGTGCGGTTGTGGAACAGGCCGTGCCATTCCTTGCCGGCCAGGATGGTGTCCCACATGTTCTTGTAGAAGTCACGGGTGAGGAATCCGCCCTTGAGGATGCGGGGCGTGTTGCCGCAGGCCTCCTCGAGGGTGTAGCCCATCAGCTTCGTGAATTTGGGATTCACATACTCGATGACCCCCCTTGGGTCGGTGATGATCACCGATACCGGGCTCTGCTCGATGGCCTTGATGAGGACCTTGAGGCGCAGGGCCGGTTCCATCTGAAAATTACCAGTGCCTCTGTTGGGAATCGCGGTTGTCCCGTTGTCATGGGTCATATATGCCCTAGAATGTGGTTCAAGAATAGGGTCATCCGGTTCGCCGTTGGAAACCTTTTTTTTTGAGGAATTCACGAATATCAGAGGAGTCCCGGGTGGTCTTTTCGTAGCCAGCCTACATTCTGCTAGGGTTGAGGAGACCTAACTAAATAGGGGGTTCATGCTTATTTGGGCCGTGGGCGGGGGCAAGGGAGGCACGGGCAAGAGCCTCATCGCCAATGGCCTGGGCCTGAGGCTCGCCGAGCGGGGCAGCCGGGTCGTGCTGGTGGACGCGGACTTCGGCGGGGCCAACCAGCACACCTACTGCGGGCTCCGGCACCCGGGGGCGAACCTGGGACGGTTCTTCGAGGGCAAGGCGTCCCTGGAGGAGCTGATCCTGGAGACGCGGATCCCGGGGCTCCGGATGATTCCGGGCAACCTCAACTCCCCCAACACCGACGGCCTTACCTCGGCCCACAAGCTCAAGTTCTTCCGGCACCTCCGGAAGCTGGACGCGGACCACGTGCTCCTGGACCTGGGCGCGGGCACCCAGTACGACACCCTGGACAGCTTCCTGCTGGCGGACGTGAAGGTGGCGGTGATCACGCCCGAGCCGCTGGCCATCGAGAACTTCTACCTGTTCGTGAAGAACCTCCAGTTCCGGCAGCTTGGCGCGGTGCTGGGGGAAATGCGGCTGCGGGACGCCGCCCGCGAGGTCTGGAAGAACCGGGCCGCCATGGGCATCGCCACGGTGCTGGACCTGGCCCGCCACATGGGCGGGACCTCGGCGGAATTCCTCGAGCGCTACCGGCGCGAGCGCGCCACCCTGCGCCTGCACCTGGTGCTCAACGAGGTGCGGGAGTTCCGCCAGGTGGACCAGGCCATGGCCGCGCGCAGCGCGGTGCTCAAGTTCTTCCAGATCCCCGTGGACTACGCGGGCTTCGTGCACCACGACAAGGACCTCTGGCATCAGTTCGGCCAGTCCCCGGGGCCCATTCTCAAGGGGGCTTCGTTCGCCATGACCCACGGCCTGGAATCCGTCCTGGACGGCATCCTCAAGGCCCGCGCCGAACGGGGGCTGCCATGACCGCGCGCGAACCGCTGGGCGAGGCCCGGTGCCGGGAGATCCTCGAAGTGGGGCCCGAGGCCACCCAGGAGGACATCCGGCGCGCCTACATCTTCCTGCGGGGGCTCTACGCCCCCGATTCTCCGGCGCTGGCGGCGCCCTCCATGGACGAGTTCGATCCCCTTGTGGTGGCCCGGATCCTGGCGGAAGTGGAAGCGGCCTATGCCGAGCTGTGCGAACGCCAGGAGGCCGCGCTCCCGGCGCCGCTCCCCGTGAGGACCGTGGTGAGCGAGCCGGACCACGCCCTGGACGGGCCGTCCATGCGCGCCCTGCGGGAGGCCGGCGGCTTCACCCTGGAACGCCTGGCCTCCGAGACCAGCATCCGCCTGGCCTACCTTGAGGCCCTGGAGGAGGAGCGCTTCCGCGACCTCCCGTCGGCGCCCGTGATCGTGCGGGGCTACCTCACGGCCTACCTCGCGGCCCTGGGCGTGGGGGGGGAGGCGACGATCACAGGCTACGTCCATCGTTTCCAGATGTGGCAGGGCAAGGCGCCGACATCCTAGTATTGATGGGACGTCCCCCGTCCCGAACTCCGACCCCCCTCCCTGGATGCCCATGGCGCTCCCCTCCGGCACCACCCTCGGCCCCTACACCCTCCTCGCCCAGATCGGGGTGGGGGGCATGGGCATCGTCTACCGGGCCCGGGACGCCAAGCTGGACCGGTTCGTGGCGGTCAAGGTGCTGCCGCACTCCATGGCCGAGGACCCGGTGCGCGTGGCGCGTTTCGAGCGCGAGGCCCGGGCCGTGGCCGCGCTGTCCCATCCCAACGTCCTGGGGATCTTCGATTTCGGTCGTGAGGGCCAGACCGTCTACGCGGTGATGGAGCTCCTGGAGGGGGACAACCTGCGGGAACGGCTGAAGGCCGGGCCCCTGCCGGTGCGCAAGGCCCTGGACATGGCCTCCCAGATCGCGCTGGGGCTTGGGGCCGCCCACGAGCGGGGCATCCTCCACCGGGACGTCAAGCCTGAGAACATCTTCATCTGCAAGGACGGCCAGGTGAAGGTCCTGGACTTCGGCCTGGCCAAGGCCATGCCCAAGCTGGCGCCCGGCAAGGCCCCCGCGGACGAGCAGCTCACCGCCGCCTGGGATTCGCGCACCGCCCTGGCCCCGATCCCCTTCCCGGACCCCGTCTCCCAGGGGGGCTCCCACCCGGAGACCCAGGCCGGGGTGGTGGTGGGCACCATGGGCTACATGAGCCCCGAGCAGATCCGCGGGGAGGAGCTGGACGCCCGCAGCGACATCTTCAGCTTCGGCGCGGTCCTGTTCGAGATGCTCACCGGCCAGCGGGCGTTCCGCAAGGAGACCTCGGGCCAGACCTTCGAGGCCATCCTCTCGGGCGAACCCCCCGAACTGCGGGGCACCCGGGGACCGGTGCCGCANNNNCTCCCACTGCCTGGAAAAGCGCCCTGAAGCCCGGTTCCAGTCCATGCGGGACATCGCCTTCGCGCTTCAGCACCTGGACACCGCGTCCCTGGGCAGCGGCGTGGCGGCGCGGCGCATGGCGCGGCGGACCCCGCGGTGGCTCCTGGCC
>DBME01000203.1:0-468 GCA_002298155.1 Holophagaceae bacterium UBA706
GCCTGCTCAAGGAGGCCCAGACCCGCACCGGCCTCATGTGCGAGCCCGTGTCCCTCTACCAGGGCGGCGAGACCTGGATCTACGCCTACAAGGTCCACAAGGACGTGCGCCTGGTCATGGCGCCCGAGTACGGCGTGGCCGCCTTCGGCATGGACTGGGACAACTTCTCCTACCCCCGCCACGACCTGGACTTCAGCCTCTTCCGCGTCTACGAGGACGGCAAGCCCTACGCGCCTCCCCAGCACCTCTCCTGGAACCCCGCCGGCCCCTCGTACGGGGACCTCACGCTGGTGGTGGGCCACCCCGGCCGCACCTCGCGCCTGGAGACCCTGGCCCAGATGGAGGCCAACCGCGACGCCCTCAACCCCGTGCGCATCCGCGGCCTGGAGCGGATCCGCAAGGCCCTCCACGCCTTCGCCGCCAAGGGCGGCGAGAACGCACGCCTCGTCTCCGGCACCCTCATGGGCG
>DBME01000203.1:548-19812 GCA_002298155.1 Holophagaceae bacterium UBA706
CCGCCGTGGCCAAGGCCGAAGCCGAGCTCAAGGCCGCCGTGGCCGCCGATCCCGCCCTCCGGGCCTCCACCGGCGCCAGCTGGGACAAGATCGCCGAGGCCATGGCCCGCCGCTGCCGCACCGCCAAGGAGGACTACGTCCTGGGTGGCCGCGGCAACCGGATGGTCGAATTCGCCCTGGGCCTCGTGCGTCTCCAGGAGGAGGCCGCCAAGCCCGCGGCCGAAAGGAGCCCCGACTACCGCACCGACAAGGATCTGGAAAAGCGCCGCAAGCGCCTCCAGGACATGGAGATCGAAATCTCCGCCCTGGACCGCGTGATGCTGGAGGCCAGCCTCCAGGGCGCCCTCGAGGAACTGGGCGCCACGCACCCCTACGTCGTCGCCGCCCTGGGCGGGCGCACCCCCGCGGCCGCCGCCGAAGCCCTCCTGGGCGGGACGAAGCTCGCGGATCCCGCCGTCCGGAAGGCGCTCCTGGAAGGCGGCCTCGCCGCCGTGAAGGGCAGCACGGATCCGGTGGTTGTCCTGGCCCGCAAGGTCGAGGAGCTCCAGAAGCCCCTGCGCGCCCAGAAGGACGAGATCGACGCCATCGTCGCCGAGCACGGCGCGCGCATCGCCAAGGCCCGCTTCGCNNGTCTACCCCGACGCCACCTTCACCCTGCGCCTGAGCTACGGCGCGGTGGAGACCTACCCCTCCAACGGCTCCCTGGCCCAGCCCTTCACGACCTTCGGCGGGCTCTACGACCGCGCCGACGCCTGGGGCCCCGAGGCCGAGGGCCATTCGTGGGAACTGCCCAAGCGCTGGGTCGAGGCCCGCGGACGGCTGGACCTGCGCACGAGGTTCGACTTCATCAGCAGCAACGACATCATCGGCGGCAATTCCGGCTCCCCGGTCCTGGACCGCGCCGGCCGCGTGGTGGGCCTGGCCTTTGACGGGAACATCGAGTCCAACGCCGGCCGCTACTACTTCGATCCCCGGGTGAACCGCACCATCGCGGTGGACGCCACGGCCATCCTCGCCGCCCTGGACAAGGTGTACGGCGCCGCCCATCTGGTCACCGAGATCACCAGGAACTGATTACCCGGAGCTTCCCATGAGCCTGCGCTTCCCCCTCCTGCCCCTGGCCGCGGCCCTCGCCTGCGCGCCCCTGCTTCGTGCCGACGAAGGCATGTGGACGTTCGACAACCTGCCGGCCGCCCGCATGAAGGCCGACTACGGCTTCGCCCCCGACCAGGCCTGGCTGGACCATCTCCGCCTCTCCGCGGTGCGCTTCCCCGGGGGCAGCGGCTCCTTCATCAGCGCCGACGGCCTCATCCTCACCAACCACCACGTGGGCCGCGGCTCCGTGCAGCAGATCTCGGACAAGGACCACGACTACGTGAAGGACGGCTTCCTCGCCGCCACCCGCGCCGATGAGAAGAAGATCCCCGGCCTGGAGCTCTTCACCCTCATGGCCATGGAGAACGTCACCACCCGCGTCAACGCCGCCGTCACGCCGGGCGCCTCCGACAAGGAGGCCCTGCGCCTGCGCAAGGCCGAGCTGGAGAAGATCCAGAAGGAGATCCAGGCGCGCACCGGCCTCACCGCCGAAGTGGTCACCCTCTACCAGGGGGGCGAATACTGGATCTACGAGTACAAGAAGCACACCGACATCCGCCTGGTCATGGCCCCCGAGATGCAGGTGGCCTTCTTCGGCGGCGACGCGGACAACTTCACCTACCCCCGCCACAACCTGGATTTCACGCTCTTCCGGGTCTACGAGGACGGCAAGCCCTACCATCCGCCCCAGCACCTCACCTGGACCAAGGACGGGGTGAAGGCCGGCGACCTCACGCTCGTGGCGGGCCACCCCGGCTCCACCGAGCGCCTCATCACCTCCGCGCAGATGGACTTCGCGGGCCAGTTCCTCATCCCCCGGCGCCTCAAGGCCCTCAAGCGCCAGCGGCAGATGCTGCTGGACTACGCCGCCATCTCCCCGGAGAACCGCCGGCAGGTCAACACCCAGATCTTCGGGCTGGAGAACACCATCAAGGCCACCACCGGCTACGTGTCCGGCCTGCAGGATCCCGCGGCCATGGCCCGCATCCGCAAGGCCGAGGCCGATCTCAGGGCCAAGGTGGCCGCCGATCCCGCCTCCCCCGCCGCGGGCAGCTGGGCCGCCATCGAGAAGGCCCTGGAGGCCCACAAGGCCCTCTACCAGGACAGCACCGCCATCAACGCCCGCAGCGGCGCCGTGTTCGAGAGCTCCCTCCTGGGCTACGCCCTGACCCTGGTGCGTCTGGCCGATGAATCCGCCAAGCCCTCCGCCCAGCGCCTGGAGGAGTACCGCGACGCCAACCTCGAGGGCCTCAGGAAGCGCCTCACCGTTGCCCGCCCCTACTACCCCGCCCTGGAGACCGCGCAGTTCGCCTTCGGCCTGACCGAAGCCGCCGGTGACGGCCCCGTGTCGCCGGTCATGGCCGGCATCCTCGCGGGCAGGACTCCCGCCGCGACCGCCAAGGCCGCCGTGGAAGGCTCCCGCCTGGGCGACCCCGCCGTGCGCAAGGCCCTGCTGGAAGGCGGCGCCAAGGCCATCCAGGAGAGCACCGATCCCATGATCGTCATCGCCCGCCAGGTGGACGGCGCCAACCGCGAGTTCCGGAAGAAGATGGAGGAGCAGGTCACCTCCGTCCTCAGCGAACACGGCGGCCGCATCGCCAAGGCCCGCTTCGCCGCCTACGGCAAGAGCGTCTACCCCGACGCCACCTTCACCCTGCGCCTCACCTACGGCCCCGTGGCCACCTACCCCGCCAACGGCACCCTCATCCAGCCCTTCACCACCTTCGGGGGCATGTACGACCGCGCCGCCGCCTGGGGCCCCGAAGCCGAGAACGGCGCCTGGTCCCTGCCCAAGCGCTGGGTCGAGAAGCGTTCCAAGATCAACCCCGACACCCCCTTCGTGTTCGCCCACGCCGTGGACATCATCGGCGGCAACTCCGGCTCGCCGGTGGTGGACCGCAAGGGCGAGCTCATCGGCCTGATCTTCGACGGCAACATCGAGAGCCTCCCCGGCCACTTCTTCTACGACGGCAAGGTCAACCGCGGCATCGCCGTGGACGCCCGGGCCATCCTGGAAGCCCTGGACAAGGTCTACGAGGCCGGTGCCCTGGTCAAGGAGATCCGGGGCATCTGAGGGAATCCGCCTGGCGGCCCGGGACCCCGATTCCGGGCCGCCGTCCCCTTTCCCCCGCAACGATTCCTTGACCTTCCGCCCATTCGAAGGCAAACTAATTCTTCGCCGGCAGCGGCATGGGCCCATAGCTCAGCTGGTTAGAGCACCTCCCTTTTAAGGAGATTGTCGCCGGTTCGAGTCCGGCTGGGCTCACCACTTCTCCTTACTTGACAACGCAATACGCAGTACCATGCATCTCACCCCGGGGGGCCATCGTCTAGGGGTTAGGACGTCGCCCTTTCACGGCGATAACACGGGTTCGAATCCCGTTGGCCCTACCAGTCAACACCCTTGAGAAATCAAGGGTGTTTTTGTTTTTAACGGCTTGGATGGAATTCCTGTGCCCTCAAGGGAATCGCAGGTGGGACTCTCCCCCATTTCTATGATCTGACGCGAGTCTTTGCCAAGTAGCGTTCCCGGCGGTCAGACAAGTCGAGCATGAATCTTTTCCTGGAGCAGGCCCGCCGTTTCAATGCATCGGGGTTCCCCCGTGGCTAGCAGGTCCGCATAGACGAGTACCATGGGCACCATTCCGGGTTCCTCGCCTTCAAAGTTCCAGAACCGGCGGCGGAGTTCCACATTTCCCGTCGGATCACGGCGGAGGCGGTGGGTCAGGATGAATTGGTTGTCCATGCTTTTGCCATACAGGGTGGCCAGACCAGGCTTCAGATAGTGGGTGAAGGCATCGGCTGCGGGTTCTCCGCCCAGGAGCAGGTTCGTACCCAGAAAGCTGCCCGGGTGGGCCCAGGCCAGATCAGCCGACCGGAAACGGTCCAGGAGGAGTCTGGGCCTCAGCGTCTGGGCATAGGATTCAGCCCATCGTACGAGCAGGCGCGGCCCCTCCATGAGCCGGCGGGTGCCTCCCAGTTCCACGATGAATCCCAGGTGGCGAAGGTCGTTCATGACCCAACCAACCGTTCCATGGGCCACATCCGCCATTTTCGCGAGCTCCCGGTAGGGGCGATCCGCCAGGGCCGGGTTGCAGAGCAGTGCGAACAGTACCTGCAGGCCTCGGGGCTGAAAGGCCAGGCCCAGAGGTTCCTTTGTCATCCGCTCGGTCTTTCTTCGTTCCCCTTTCACCCAGACGAAGAGGGGGGCGTGGTCCAGGAACGCATTCCCCGCCGCATCCAGGAAGGCGAGTCCTTCGCTCCTCAGGAGGTTGGCCAGGGGGGCGGTTACGTGGTCGGTGATCAGGAGCGCGTCCTTGCCCCATGCGCGTACCGCGTGGAGGATGCTTCCTGCGGTGGCGGGAGTCACTCCCGGTCGCAGCAGCACCGGGCGGTCCCAGAATTGGCCTCCATGGCAAATCCGGATCCATGCATCGGGAGCAGGCTCGACGCTTCGGGGCGGAATGGCAAGGATCAGAAGATTCAGGCCCAGATCTCGCCCCGCTTCGAGGGCGGCTTCCAGGAGGGGATGGGTGACTTGGGGCGCCATGATTTCCAACCAAAGCCATTGTCCAACTTTATTGGACAAATGTCAATATTGGACAATGATAATAGCTTGAAGGGCATAATCGGGGGACTGGAGGCCCTACGGCGTGCCAGCTCCACTTCGCGAAGCGTTCGGGCATTGGGACCATGGACTCAAGTCAACCCCGCTTAGCGCGAGGGGCTGTTGGCTTTTTGTTTTGTACCAATTCCGGCCAAGGCTGATCTCGGCCAGCCCGCTCTCATAGAATATTCATTGCCGGAATCTGTTCGATTCAATATTAAATCCCGTAACGTGAACATTCGGTGGATTCGAACGGATGCACTTGACAAGGATCTGTGCAGTCATATGTTCATTGTATGGTTGTGTTCACGAAACGGGGATCTGCACAATGAATGAACAAGGTTTGGATGACGGGAAATGGGATTTGCTGAAGGAGGTCGCGGAGACCTTCCAAACGGTGAGCGGGCTCCAGCTAGCTTGGCGCCAGGGCGGGGAAGGGGATGGGCTTCGACTCGGCGGCAGCGTGAGAATCACGCATGGTCACAGACATTGGGACTTCTTCCTGCTTGAGAAAGTGCTTGTGGACCGGGTCGCCATGCTCCACCAAGCGAAGGAACGTTTGCTGGGTTTGCCGGGTAAAGGCATCCTTGTCACCGCCTACCTCGCGCCGGCCCTGGCTCTGAAATGCCGGGAACTGGGACTCCCATTCCTGGATGCGGCAGGGAACGCATTTTTGGAGGCGGATGGTTTGTTCGTCCTCATGACTGGGAGAAAACCCGAAAAACAGTTCCTTCGTGGTAACCAGAGGCTGGCCGCCTTCGGACGCACGGGATTGCGCGTGGTCTTTACGCTTCTGACGGCACCCGGAATGCTGGATGCGACCTACCGGGAAATTGCAAAAGCCGCAGGAGTTGCCCTTGGGACGGTGGGGCGAATCCTGGCAGATCTTCAGGAGCACCGCTTCTTGACGGAGGACAGGGAAGGGAAAAGACGGTGGATCGACCGCCCACGGGCGATCGAGGCCTGGAACTTGAATTACCCATTACGGCTGAGGGAAAAACTCAACATGCGGCGCTTCAGGGCCAAGGAGGAAGATTGGTGGAAAGGCGCAACGCCGGAGATCAACGGTGGCTGGTGGGGAGGCGAGGTGGCAGCCACCAAGCTCCTCGGGGATCTTGTACCGAAAACGGTCACCATCTATCTCCCGAAGGACCGGAACGGGTTCCTGACGGCCAACCGCCTTCGTGCTGATCCGCAGGGTCCGATCGAGGTACTGGATACGTTCTGGGATCTTCCCTATGATGCGCAGCTGCCAGTGGCGATGGCTCCTCCCTTGCTGGTGTACGCAGATCTCCAGCGCATCGGCGATCCCAGGACACTCGATCAGGCTAGGATGATCCATGACCGGTACCTGGCTTGACCTGAAATCCCCACTCGATGCCACCCTGGAACGCCTCCTCAGGGACCTCGACCAGGTCTTGAGAACCAAAGCCATTCCATACGTTCTTACCGGTGGGATGGCCCGGGAAATCTTGCTTCACTATGGCTATGGTTGCGCGAAGGGCAGGGTGACAAATGACGTGGATTTCGGCGTTCTCATGGCCTCCTGGGAGGGGTATGGGGAATTAAAGGCTGACCTTGCAGGCTCGGAGAGATTCCGTCAGGATCCAAAGAACACTCAACGAATGTTCCATCTGAATCCCACAAATGGAACGGAAATCAAAGTTGATCTCGTACCTTTCGGACCCATCGCAGGCCCCGAAGGAGAATTGAAGTGGCCGCCTGACGGCAGCCATGTCATGCGTGTCCTTGGATACGCTCAGGCCATCACCACTGCCGTGCGCCTGCGTCTGGATGATTGTTGTTGGATCCCCCTGGCCTCAGCGGGCGGGATCGCGATGACAAAACTGGTCGCATGGCTCGACAACGGCGAGGCGCGCCATGGTAGAGATGCAGTCGACTTCATTGAGGTTCTCAGAAATCATGCTTATCTCCTGACGGACAAGGAGCTTTACGAAGAATACGCCGATGCGATGGATTTCTTCGACTTCAGGGCGGACTTGGCGGCCGCTTGGGTTCTTGGGAAAAATGTCTCATCCATGGCTCCGCCTCAGCTGATGGGCGCCATGCGGGCCTCGATGCAAATTGAATCCAGGATCAGAATGATAAATTACTTCCTCCGTGAAAATTTCTTCATGGATCCCGCTTCCTCGGAGGTCGAAGTTTCCGGGCTGCTTGATGCCTTCGAAAAGGGGCTCACGGGTAACGAACCGTAGGCGCGGTACCTGGAAGATGGCAGATTAAGGGCGGTCCCATCATGCCACCGGACCTGAATCCCCTACCCCCTCCCTTTCCTCCCACCAGGACACCGGAACCAGGGGTGACGGCAGGCTCCCCAGGCAGTCCCTGCCGCAGCGGTTGCACAGGAACCCTCCGGGCCGGTTTGTTCCGTTCAGGGTCAGGCGGTGGGGGTGCTTGGGGTCTGGAGTGACCCGCAGCCTAGGCCCCGGGGCATCCCGCAGGGGGAGGATGCGCCAGGGGTGGTTCGATTCCCGGGGGAAGCCGAAGGCGATGCTTGCGACATGGCCCTGCACGGGCTCAAGGATCACTTCCGGTTCACAGGGCGGCAGCAGAGATGAAGCCTGGGCTGCACTCCTGAGGAGATCCCGGCGGAGGCCGCGCTGGTTCGGGCATCGGCACCAGGAGCATTGCCAGCGCAGTGCGGGCTTGATCCGCCGCGAGGGCGAGGCGAGCCACGCGGTGATGGCGTCCTCGAAAAAGGCCGCCGCAAGCTGGGAAACGAGGTCGGCGGCGTCAAGCCAGACCGGGATCCTGGAGTCCATGATCCGATTGGCCCAGGCACAGACGCGGCAGGTTCTGGTCCAGGGATGACAGGCCTGGCGGGGGCTCCAGGCGCCCGGATTGCGCAGGACCTGCATGGCGTCGACCTCTACCCAGGGATGGCTCGTCCTGGCCGCCTTGGTGGAATCCACGGCGTGGGTGACGAGCACCTCGATCCCGAGGATGGGGCGGCCCTGTTTGAGGAGAAGCACATCCGGCCGCAGGTCGTCGGGGGTGGCCTCTTCCACACGTACCTGGTCGAAATCCAGATCCGCGAGGTGGAGCCACGCCTCCCCGGGGCATGGGGCCGGCCCCTCGCGTTCGAACGCATCCCTGCGGCCTCCGCAAGGTACCCGCAGGCGCGGAACGCCGCGCCGAACCCCCCTCAAGCGCCGGCAGAGCATCCTTGCGATCCAAGTTTTGATGCCCAGGTGGAGGGCGGTTTCCGGCGAGCAGAAACCATCGGCTTTGTGTGCGAAATGGGGAACGCGCACCTCCCCTTTGCGTAGCACCAGTCCAGCATGGCAGCCCGGGCACCGGTAGGCGGTGCCAGGGCGTGCGTAGCGCGCGAGCACAAGCCTGCCTGTGGGCGCTTCACCCACCGGCACCTTGAATTCCTGGATACTGCCACCCCCGCGCTGTGGAGCCTCTCCGGCAGGGGGATCCTCGTCGTCAGCCATCGTCATGACGGCAGGCTATAGCCAAGAACCCCGGTCGTTCGGCTAATAATTCGGACCTTTGGCCTGAAACCGGCAAGACCGTCCACCAAATTCAGAAGGAGAAACGGGATGAGAAAATTCATCACATCCCGGCTCTGCCTGATCGTGCTGTCCGCTTTTCGTTGGAAGCTCTTTTCGTCATTCTGGAGAATGATTCGGGAGGCTGGCCGGATGGGGGAGAATCTGGAGATGGGGTTGAAGGCGTTCCGCCAGAAGCGGTGGGACGAGGCCATCCAGGCCTGGACCGGTGCGGCCAAGGAGGACTCTGCACGTGCCTCACAGGCCCTGGCCGAGGCGCATTTCCGCAGGACCCTGGAAACGGTGGCCCATCCTGACGAAGGGGGGACGGAACCGGAGGCGGACCTCCAGGCCGCCACGAAACTCATGCCGGAGGAGGGACGCTATTGGTACCACCTGGGCCTGGTCCGCCACCGGCGCGCCGATGTGCCGGGAGCCGCCTCGGCCTATGAGCGTGCGGCCCGTGCGGGTTTCGCCCGAAGCGAAGCCCTGGCCTTCGTCCGGAGCATCCTCACCCTGGAATCCGGTGGAACGGTCCCGTCCGGGTCGGAGCCCATCGGCAGCAGCCTGATCCAGCCGTTCACCGCCCTGGCGGAGCGTGACTGGGAGCGGCTGGAGGCGCTCCCTCCCTTTCCGCCCCTGGCCCAGACCAAGGGCACGCCGGCCGTGCCGGGCCTGGTGCCGCTCTGCCACGGTCTAGGCCAGGCCGGCCGGCAGAACTGGACGGATGCCGCCCGAACCCTCGATGCCATCGGTACCGGCGTCCTGCCGGGGCCGATGGAGGCCTTCCGGGTGGCTTTCCTGGTGGACGCCCTCCGGGCCCTGGGACGGGAAGGGGACGCGCGCAAGCTCCTGAGCGCGGCCTTCTCCCGCACCCGAAGCGGGCTTCTGGGAAACAAGATGGCGGCCTCGGGCCAGACCGGATTGGACGAGGCCGTCCAGGGTGGGCGATGGGCCGAAGCGGCCCAGCTCGGTGCCGCGCTGATCAAGGAGGCACCGCACAACCTCGGCGCCATGGCGGCCCTGGGCAACGCCCTGGACCGCCTGGCCAGGGACGCCGCGGCGGCAGGCCGGTGGGAGGAGGCCGTCCGGTACTGGAAGGAACTGGCTGGGCACCTGGGCCGGAGTGTCCTGGGGGCGGGCCCCCGGATGGCGACGATCCATCACAACCTGGCCCTGGCCCTGGAGCGCCAGGAAAAATGGAGCGCCGCCGCGGAGGCCTGGCTGGCTTGTGCCGCCAGCCTGCCCAAGCGCGCCTCCGCAAGAACCCGGCAGGCCGGTGCGCTGGTGCCGGCGAAGGATCAGGAGGAGCTGCGCCGGCGCCGCGACTGGATCGAACGGAGGGCCTTGGAGATGCGCAAGCGGGCGGGATCGGCCCCGGCCATCCTCCGCCAGGAGAAGGCCCTGCTCAAGCGCAACCCGCGTGATCCCCACCTGCACCTGGAATACGCGCGCAATCTGCTGGAGGATGGGCAAGCCTTTCAGGCATGGCGGGAAGCGGAGAAGCTGCTGGCCCATACCCCGGGATTGCCTGGGGGCATGGAACTCCTGGCCGAATGCCAGATGGAGGAGGGGTACCTGGCCGCCGCGGAACGCACCCTGCGCCAGGGTGTGGGCCTGCACCCCGGCCACCCCGGCCTTCGCCAGGGCCTGGCCCAGGTCCTGATGGAAAAGGCCAAGGATGCGACCCTCACGGGGAACTGGCGGATGGGGGTCGCCTTCCTGGAGGAGGCCGGAGGGTTCGCCCCCCAGGACGTGGAGATCCGCCTGGCCCTGGGCGAAATGATGCTGGTACATGGCGACGCGGGCAAGGCCTGGGCGCACCTGGAGATGGCGCTGGCCCGGGGCGGTTCCCACGCCTTCTGCAGGACGCTGCAACTGCTGACCGGCCGGGGCGACCTTGCCGGGGCCCGCGCCCTGGTGGAGCGCAGCGGCGGGGAACTCAAGGTGGGACTCGACGGCCTACTGACCGCCGCGGAGATGTGTCTGGACGCTGCGGATGCGCCCCAGCCCCGGAGGAAAGCCGGGAAACGCGCCAAGGCCGACCCGGGCCCGAGCGTCTGGGAGGAACTGGCCGGCGTCCTGCTCGAAGCGGCGGCCGCCACGGGGGATCCGGAGATGATCCTGGAGGACATCACCCGGATGCTCCTGGGGAACCGTCCGGCGATGGCGCTGCCCTACGCCCGGCAACGGACAGAGCGTTGGCCGAAGAACGCCGAAGCCTGGATGGATCTGGCCGTGATCCTGGATGGCCTTGGCCGGAGGCAGGAGACCGAAACCGCCCTCGCCAAGGCCGAGCGCGCCGCCCGGAATGGCCGCGACCGCGAATTGCCGGAAACGATCCAGGCCGCCAGGGAGCTCCTTCGGGTCCTGGGCAGCGGCACCCTCCACCGAAGCTTCAAGGAAGCCCTGGAAGACCCCTTTGAACCGGATCCCAGGCCCCGGAAACGCGGGGGCAGCTACGAGGAGATTCCCTTCTGATGAACACCCAGCCTCTTTCCTCCGACCCCTACGCCGAACTGGGCGTGGATCCGGACGCCACGCCCGAAGACGTCCGCAAGGCCTACTTCGCAATGGTCCGCACCGCCGGGCCGGAGAAGGATCCGGCCCGGTTCAAGCGGATCCGGGCCGCCTATGAACAACTGTCCGACCCCGGACGGCGCTTCGAGACAGACTTGCTGCGGTTCCAGCCATGGACACCGCTGCTGGGGGCCTGGCAGGACGAGGCGGCGGCCGATTGGCAGGCCGAGGTGCTTCGAGCGGCCCGCTCGCTCAGCGATCTGGACCGCAGGCATTTCCGGGAAGACTGCAAGGAGGTGACACTGTGAGCGAGGAGGAGGCCATCGACTGGCAGCATTTCCAGGCACGGCTGGAGGACCTGACCCGCATCGCCGAGGAACTGCGGTTCGTTCGCGAGGAGGACCAGGAAGCCTGGAATACCCTGAAGGAACGTCTGGACCGCATCGAGAAGCAGGTGATCCGATCCGGCAAGGAGCAGTTCCGGGCCAACGCCCTCACCGAAGCCACCCAGGCCCAATTGGGGACCGTGCTGGAGACCCTCAAGGCCCTGGACGAGGAGCGCGGCCAGGAACTGGAGCGGGCGCGGGCGGCGTTGCAGGGCGCGCGCACCGAGGGACGGGTCGCCTTCTTCACGCGATTCCTGCCGGCCATGGACAGCCTCGAGGAGGCCCTGGCGGCGGGGCACCGGCAACTGGCGGGCTGGATCCAGGATCCTGCCGGCGCCGAGCCGCCGGCTTCGCTCCCGTTGCGCGTCCGGCTGTACCATGCCTGGCGCCTGGCCACCGGAGCCTGGCTCCCCTGGGAACTGACCGCCGAACCCCGGGAACAGCTCCGGCCCGAAGCTCTTGCGGCCTGGCTGAAGGGGCTGGATCTGCTGCGGGAGCGCCTGCTGGAGCACTTCGCGCAGGAGGGCATCCTGCCCATGGAGACGCTGGGCCGGGCCTTCGACCCCCACCTCCATCTCGCCTTCGAAACGGTCCAGCCGGATCCGCATCACCCGGCCGGCACCATCGTCCGGGAAGCACGCCCCGGCTACCTCCTGGGTGATACGGTCCTCCGCTACGCCGAAGTGGTGGTCGCGAAATGAAGCCCACCCAGCCCCAACCGGCACCAGACTTCAGGAAGGGCGCATGAGCCGCATCATCGGAATTGATCTTGGAACCACGTTTTCGGCGGTCAGTGCCGTCCGGGCCGGGCGGCCCGGAATCCTGCCCGACGGCAGCGAAAGAATCATCCCGTCCGTGGTGGGCTTCGCGCCCAGCGGAGCGCTGCTGGTCGGTACGCCGGCCCGCAACCAACTGATCCTGCATCCGGAAGACACGGTGCGATCGATCAAGCGAAGGATGGGCACCGAGGAAACCGTGCGGCTGCACGGCCATGATTTCCGCCCCGTGGAGATCTCAGCGCTGATCCTCAAGGAGATGAAAAGGATTGCCGAGGCGAACCTGGGGGAGCCCGTTGACCGGGCGGTCATCACCGTGCCCGCCTTCTTCTCCGACGCCGCCCGTCAGGCCACCAAAGAGGCTGGGGAACTGGCCGGCTTCACCGTGGATCGGATCATCAATGAACCCACCGCCGCGGCTCTGGCCTTCGGCCTGGACCGGGTCGACGAGAACAGCCTGGTGGCCGTCTACGACCTGGGCGGCGGGACGTTCGATGTCTCCATCATCGAACTGAACCAGGGCGTGATCGAAGTCCGAGCTTCACACGGGGATACCTGCCTGGGGGGCGATGATTTCGATGCCCTGCTCGCGGAGCGGCTGCTGGCAGCCTTCAAGGACGCCCATGGCCCTTCGGCGGATCCCAGCCGGGATCCCAGGGCCATGGCGCGCCTGCGCCGCGCCGCGGAAGCGGCCAAGATCGCCTTGTCGGTCAAGCCCTTCGCCACGGTGCGGGAGGAATTCCTGCTGGAACGGGACGGCAAGCCCCTCCACCTGGAGGTGGAGGTCTCCCGGGAAGAATTCGAGGAACTGATCGAACCGCTTCTTGAGCGGAGCCTCGCGTGTTTTGACCAGGCCCTGACCGATGCGGGCCTCACGGCGGGCGATCTGGACCGGGTCATCCTTGTTGGCGGATCCACGCGGATTCCCCTGGTCTGGGAAATGGTGGGCCGGCACGCCGGGCTCGAACCCATGTGTGAAATCAATCCGGACGAAGCCGTGGCCCTGGGGGCTGGCATCCAGGCTGCCATCATCCAGGGGGAAGCCATCGACGCGGTGCTGGTGGACGTCACGCCCCATTCGCTGGGGATCGAGGTTGTGGACTGGGCCTTCGGCACGCTGGTCGATGATCGCTACCAGGCCATCATCCACCGGAATTCCGCGCTGCCCACCACCCGGGCCATGGCCTTTTCCGCCGTGCATCCGGAGCAGACCCGGATCGAGGTGAAGATCTACCAGGGCGAGGCGGCGGTCGCCTCGGACAACACCCTGCTGGGGGAATTCCTCTTCGAAGGGCTCAAACCCGACAAGCCCGGCCTCCCGCCCTCCATCACGGTCGAATTCGACCTGGATGTGAACGGCATCCTGCATGTCTCCGCAACGGACCGGGGCTCCCGCAAGGTGAAGCAGACCACCGTCCAGGCCTCGCACGAGCGCCTCAGTCCCGCCGACAAGCAAGCCACCGTCCGATTTCTGGAAGGGGTCTGGGGCGATGGGGAAATGGAACTGGCCCAGGCCCGGGCCGGCGACGATCCCCTCCTTGCCAGGGCCCGTGCTCTGCTGGCCTCGAGGGAGAGCGGAGACTGCTCCAACTTGGCAGATCTGGTCCGGCGCGCCGACAAGGCCATGGCGGAAGGAAGGCACGAGGCACTGGGGGAGATCCTGGATCAGGTTGTCGATTGTCTATATGAGCTGGAAGGGGACTAGTATTCCTCGAAGTGTATAATTGGTGCATTCCTGGAGACAGACATGAGAGGTTATGCAACCCTCGCCATTTGGGCGGTCTGCCGTGTCGTCCAGGCCCAGGCTCCCCCAGTCACGCCGCCGCCAGCCCCGGCCCTCCAGGCGGATTCACCCGCCTTCGGAGAGGCCATGAATGCCCTGCGGGCCAAGGAATATGCCCGGGTCCCCGATCTTCTGCTCCGGGCTGCCCAGGAAGGGGATCTCCGGGGGCTCGTGGTCCTGGGGCGGATGACCCTGACTGGAGATGGAGTCCCCAAGGATCCTGCCAAAGGTGTGGGCTACCTTCGGGAGGCGGTGGCAAAGGGGAGCCGCGCCGGGAAATTCTTCCTGGGCTTGTCCCTCATCCAAGGAGCCGCGGGACCTCCTGATCCGGTCCAGGGCCGGTCCCTGATCCGGGAGGCGGCGGACCTGGGCCATCCCTTGGCCCAGGAATGGCTGGGCCAGGATCTCCTGGAGGGCGATCCGAGCGAAAGCCAATTCCAGGAAGCGCGCACATGGCTCGAGAAGGCCAGCGCCCAGGATGAAGCGTCGGCCACGGCATCGCTTGCAAACCTCCTCTTCTACGGAAAGGGAGGTCCCAAGGACCTGCCCCGGGCTGAAGCCTTGGCGCGCAAGGCTTTGGGAAGGGGTGTCGCCTGGGCGCAGAATGTGCTCTTCTCCGTTTTGTCCGTGACCAACCGGCTGGAGGAGCTTACGCTGCCTGCGGATCCATTCGCACGCATCGAACGCAGCGCGTCCTCCATGGACGAAGGAATGGGGGCCATCCTGCAAGCCCTTGGCGATAAATGGATCGCCCCGTGGAAGGCTCTCGAAAGCCACGCTGCATCCCGCCCCCCTTTCGACCTGGTCATCATCCCCATGGTCAGGAAGACGGCTCGCCCCGCGGAGGGCGGGGAAAACGTTAAACCGGTAAGCAGTTGGGAAGTGCCCAAGGGCGCCAAGCTCCCCCTCATCCCCGTCGATTCCGTGAAACAGGAGTATGAATTCCTCTCGGAACATGGGGTGCCATCGGGTCTTCGGCTCATGCCGGGTTCCCAGTCCTTGCTGATGGATCCGGCCCGGGATCAGCTGGAGTTCGTCGACGCCACAGGCCAGCATTGGGCCGCGCAATTCGCCATCGGTTCCTTCTTCGGGAAGATGGGGAAGGAGAATGCCCCCTTGATGACCCCGGAGGCTGATGCCCTGTATGCGGACCTCCGGCAGGGGCGCATCCAGGAGGCCTGCGAACCCAAACGAATCAAGCGTCTCGCGTCCGCATCCCCCAGCCTCGCACTGGTCCCCTCTGTCCAGATCCTCGCGCTCATGCGGGAGCAGAAGCCGAACGCCGCCAAGCTCGCGGAATCCGCCCGTCAGCTCAGAAAGCAGCTTCCCTTCAATCGATGGGCTCAGCTCCTTGCGGGCCTCGCCTTCCTTGCGGCGGGAGACGCAAAGGAGGCGGCCCTTCAGAAGGGATGGTGCGAGCGCCTGGCTGAGTGAAAGGTCATCCCTTGCATGGGGTAGGGTGACCTTGCGTCAAAGGGGAAACCCTCAACCTTCGGACTGGGAAGCCAGGTGGAGCACACCCCATCCATGGCCGTCCGGGTCGACGAAGCTGTGCGTGTACATGAAACCGAAATCCTCGGGCTTGTCGTAGGTTGAACCTCCAGCGGCCAGGGCCTTGGCGACCATTTCATCCACCTGCTCACGGCTCTCGCAGCTGAGGGAGATGAGCACCTCGACGGCCTTGCTGGTATCGCAGACCTCTTTGGGCGTGAACTCACGAAACTTGGCGTGGCTGGACAACATGACCGAAATCGCATCGTTGATGACGAAGCAGGCAGCCGTGTCGTCGCTGAAGTCCGGGTTGTGGGTAAATCCGAGCGCCTTGAAGAAGGTGACCGATCTTTGGAGATCGGCGACCGGGAGGCTGAGGAAAACCTGGTTGATCATGCCATTCTCCTTTGATCATTCCGCAACGACGGGAGGATTGCGGCCTGACGCGTGCCCAGACCCTACCGGAAAGGGTGGCGCTGCCGGTGGAGAAGGGTGATGGTACAGGAGAAACGCTTTTGGGAAATCGAAAATCTTGCTCACCTGCCGCGCCAGCAGAAGCTATGGGCATTTCACGCCACCAGGCGCCTTGGGTAAGGGTAGACAAGTGCTACTGAAAGACTATTAAAGTGGCAAAGGTTATATCGGGGAGGGCTTCTACCGCGAGCTACTTGTTCGGCCCTTGAAGATTCTCTACGGAAACCATGGCAAGGCGTTAGTGGTGACCTACGTCCATAGCCAGGAAGAGGACATTGGTCCGGGCACGTTCGAATTTGATTCGGATCGCGGGCTGGGCTTGGCTCTGTAGCGCCTAATGGCCCAGCTGACCGGCCCCAAAGTGGCGGCGCGGTTGGCGGAGAAGATGGATGGGATTCGAGCAATGACGGTGGGATAAAGGCACTTTGGGGCCCGGGGTCGAGGGCAAGGTAAGGCAGACGCACGTTTGATGGTGGCGCTTCATGACGCGGCGCATTTGGATTTGATTACGGCCACTCAAAGCCCTCGCCAAGCATACGGAGGCTGCCGGCAGAGTGGTACATCTCGGACAAAATACGGTTGGCCAGGCCCTCAAGATTGGAGCCCTGCACATCAATTAATGGGCATCCGTTTGCGGCTTTGATCTCCGTATGGGCAAACCCATTCCGGTCGAGGAAGTCGATGAACCTACCTTTGTCTTCGAGGTTCTTCGGGCCAAGTAAACACCAATTGAATTCAAACCGGCCATTATTCACAGAAAAATCGAGGGCCAAGCCATCGTTCTCCTCGGAGATCACTTGTGCCCAGGCCAATGGGTCAGGGCTTGATCGCAGTTTAGAAATGAGGGTAGGAATTTCCGAAGGGGAAATTTGCCATTCCTTGGCCGTGCGGGCCTTTAGAAAAAGGAAAAGGCCACCCAGGGCAGCTACGATGCAAATGATAAGCGTCAGGTTCATAGTATTCCTTTGTTTAGGGCGTTGAGAGCCCTAACGCCCGGTTGAGCTGCCCCAATTTGCGTTGTCAGTTTCATTGTGAGAGCCAAGCTGGTTGGGGTCCGTGCCGAGCGCAGGGTTAGGCAGTTTAGCCTCAGATTATGTAGCCCGAAATCGCGGCGCCATGGAGAAAGACCGTTGGGTAATCGGCCTCGATTGAAAGGGTGATAGAACCCCCTCACCCTTGACTAGTGAACCACTACTGGTGACCCATCGATGTTGCTTATCACGTCAAAGAAGTTGCCGGTGCTCAGCATGATGGCAACTTTGTACGTGAACCGTTTACCAGAGCAGCCTTCAATGACCCAGGCTTCGTTGGTGAAACCTTCTGCTTTACCAATCAAGGTAGCGCTTAACACTTTGGACATTTTGCATTCCGGGTACTGGCGGTCATGAAACCCGCGAATATCCCGCGCAATCGCTTCAACGTCAGGTGCGATTGTCTGAATACTCTGAGGTGTGGTTGCCTGAGGCCCTTTGCAGCCCGCCAAGAGAACGAGGCATGACAGGAGAACTACTCTCAATGGGACCCTCCTCGATGATTAGCCTAGAATGTGATACAGGAATTGTAATCGTTTATCGGATCTGCGGAACGTTGATTTGATGGGTGCTGTGTGATGCCTAACGACGAAGCTGACCGGCCCCAACCTGGCGGCGCGGTGGTGGGAGGGCTCTGTTTTGCTTTTGCTGTTTCATGGTGGGAGCCGATCTGGTTGGGGTCCGAGTCGAGCGCAGGGTTAGGCCGTTGACGGTTGGAACATGCAGCAAACGGCGATGCGCATTGTATGAACAAGTAAGGGGATTGAGTAACTTTACCTACATGGGAAGGTTTTGCATTTCTGGCGGCAAGTAACTCATTATGACAAAAACAAGGGCCTCGGCCTCTGGGTGATCGGACCAGTTATTAATCAGGCCAGACCCCCGACTGATTGGCTTGGCGCTGGTCACCACCATCATTCTTGCCCACATGCCATCTGGCTCGAGGTGGTTACATCCTGAGTTGAAGTCGGTTGCGTGGATTGCAAGACCGAGGATTTCGGCAATCTGAATAGAGTTGAGGATTCGTTGAAAGCGATGCTCTGTATGAGAACCATTTCTGAAGGGAGCCGAAGTTGCGGTCGCTCTGAACAAGCCATTGGCGAAAAGTTCGATTTTGTAATGGGCGGTTCCCAGCCGGATTCCAGCCTCCTCGTATGTGAATACAGGTTGCGGCTGGCCGGCTTGTGCCAGGGCACAAGCTACCGAGAGGATCGTGAAAAGGCAGGCTTGATTTCGCATCAAACTAACCTCTGCAAGAGTGGCTGGGGAGGCCTAACGCTTGCCTTGAGCGGCCCCAAAGTGGCGGCGCTATTGGCGGAGAAGGGAGATGGGGTTCAGGAGGCCTCGGTGGGAGGAAGACACTTTGGGGTCAGTCTCGAAGGGATGGTTAGGCAGCAGTAATGGTGATGGTGTCGCAGAAGGAGGCGGCGCTGTGGAGCATTGCCCCTGGGTGGCCAAGATGAAAGTAATGATGGAGGAAGGGTACCACTCTTCTGCAGCCTGGGAGGCAAACGGGTTTCATGTCGACCGATGAAATAGCCAAGCAATTCGTCGAAGATACCTTTCAAGCCACACGCGGAACTTGAACCAACCGGGTCGCATCGAAGAAATCTTGATGGAGCGCTCAAACCAATAAGCGTGCATTGAGGCCAAAATTTCATTCGAGATTGGGGAGCCGGAGGGACTTGGAATCACGCTGTCAATTCCACAGTTGGGGCATAGTGCAGTGGTTTCCCCCTGGTCTATCCATTCCGTGATCTCTGTGAACGGGAATACAGTCTGGCAATAGAAGCATGCACAATTCTGCGCTGCTTCTAGCTTTTCTCGGTGGTTAGCGCATTCGCGATGAAGAGATTCTAGGATAGATCCTGAGGTCATTGTGGCTTGGCTTGAGGTGTTGCGCAAAATCGCTGCGCGGTGGGTGATGCCTAACGACGAAGCTGACCGGCCCCAACCTGGCGGCGCGGCGGTGAGAGGGGTCTGTTTCGTTTTGTCAGACTCATGGTGGGAGCTGAGCAGGTTGGGGTCCGTGTCGAGCGCAGGGTTAGGCATTTCATTGTACTGGAGCCAATGCGAATCGTCGGCGTCATTGGGTATTTGACGAATTCGTGAGTCGATGTGTCATTTGCATTCCGGTGTCTCTATCCACCCAGCTTTCATGACGCCCATGTCACTGAAGATGATAGCTGCCCTGAAATCGTCAGACCAAAGACTGACCTGCCGTGCGCAAAGGGCATCGATATCGTTTAGCACGAGGGCTACATCTCTTGCTGCCGTTGATTTCTGGGTTTCATATGCAATATGCCGATTGAGAACGACGAATAGTCTTTGGCACTCAAAGTGGCGATTGATGGTTGCCTGGGCGAGGTCTGCCTTGAATTCGGGGCCAATGCCGCAGTAGACCCACTCGGTCCCATTTGACCTCAACCATTGTGCTTTTGCCTCATGGTGTTGGCTCGCCCGATAAATCGCCTTGGGGTCCATGCGTGATGCCTAACGACGAAGCTGACCGGCACCAACCTGGCGGCGCGGTGGTGGGAGGGGTCTGTTTTGCTTTTCCTGGTTCATGGTGGAGGCCGAGAT
>DBME01000183.1 GCA_002298155.1 Holophagaceae bacterium UBA706
GCCCACGCCCAGGATGAGCAGGACGATGGAGAGGATGCTCCACAGGTGGCTGATGGGGGTGATCTGGTTGCCCACCAGGGATTCCTGGGGCCAGTTCTGGGTGTAGCTGTGGTCCAGTCCGGGCCTGCGGGCCGCGGCGGTCCAGGCGGTCCACAGGAAGAAATCGGCGACGCGCTCGCCCTCGGCCCGGGTGGGAATCCACCGGGCGGGGATGGAGGCGTCCTTGTCGCCGTCCACCACCACCGCGGCCAGTTCGGACCGGGTCCGGGCGTAGGCGGCCGCCTGGGCCGCGCCCAGGGACAGGGTGCCGGAGGCGGGGTCGTAGGTGTTGGCCTGGAAGAGCTGGATGGTGCGGGCCCGGGCCTCGGCATCGGAAAGGCCCGTGGCGCGAAGGTTTTCCAGGGTCAGTTCCGACCAGCGGTGCAGGGCCTTGGCCGTCCAGTCCGGCGCAAGGTAGGCGCCGTGGCCCCAGATGGTGCCGATGTGCTGGCCGCCGTGGCCCAGGTAGGACTTCTGGCCCTCCAGGATCTGGCCGGGCTGGACCAGGCCGGTGCCGTCGGCCGCGGTGATGCTGGCCGGGATGGGCGGGGCGTTCTGGGCGATCTGGCGGCCACCCAGACCCAGAACCCCGAAGCTCGCGATGAGCACCAGAAGAAGAATCAGCCAACGCTGTTTCATGACTACCTCCGCCTTCCAGCCTGGGGGTAGCGGGCCCCCCCTGCCTTGACCGCCGTCAAGAGTGGCTGTTTTCCAGGGAGGATTAGCCGCTATGCTAGTAGCCACGCCGTTTGTTCTTATGTGATCCCCCTGGTAATTTGGAAGGGTCGGGCTTCCCGGAGGGAGCCTGCCGGAAAGCTGCCTGATGGAACTCCTCGCCCGAATCCTGCACATTTCGCCCCAGACGTTCTGGATGATCGCCAAGGTGATCATCGTGTTCGCCGGGCCCCTGACCCTTGCCGCGATCCTCACCTGGGTCGAGCGCCGGGGCAGCGCCATGATCCAGGACCGCATCGGCCCCAACCGGGCGCTCCTCTTCGGGCGCTGGCGCCTGCTGGGCCTCCCCCAGCTGGCGGCGGACGGCATCAAGTTCTTCATGAAGGAGGACCTGGTGGCCGAGGAGGCGAACAACACCCTCTTCTGGCTGGCCCCCCTCATGGCCTTCGTGCCGGCCATGATGGGCTTCGCCGTCATCCCCTTCGGCCGGGACTTCACGGAAGCGGGCCGGACGTACAGCCTCAGCCTCCTGGACCCGGGAAACGGCATGGGGATGCTCTACCCCATGGCCATCGGCGCCGTGGCCGTCTACGGCATCCTCACCGCCTCCTGGAGCTCCAACAACAAGTGGTCGATCCTGGGCGGCATGCGCGCCTCGGCCCAGATGGTGAGCTACGAGATCGGCATGAGCCTGGCGGTCATCGCGATCTTCATGACCACCGGCGGGTACGACCCCCACCAGATCGTGGCCGCCCAGGCGAAGACGTGGAACGTGTTTCCCCACATCTTCGGGTTCCTGGTGTTCTTCACCTGCATGTTCGCCGAGACCAACCGCCTCCCCTTCGACTTCGCCGAGGGCGAGAGCGAGATCGTGGCCGGGTTCCACACGGAATACGGCTCCATGAAGTTCGCCCTGCTGCAGCTTTCCGAGTACGTGCACATGGTGACGGCCGCGGCCCTCATCGTGACCCTCTACTTCGGCGGCTGGCAGATCCCGGGCATGGCCCATCCCCCGGTGCTGCTGTCCATCGGGGCCTTCGTGGTGAAATGGGTGTTCTTCTGCTGGGTCTTCATCTGGATCCGCTGGACCATTCCCCGCTTCCGCTTCGATCAGCTGATGTTCCTGGGCTGGAAGGTGATGCTGCCTTTGAGCATGGGAAACCTGCTGGTCCATGCCTACTTCATGCACCGGTGGGGTTGATCCGATGGCCGTGATCGTCAAGAAAGTCGAACTGAACTGGGTGGACCGGACCTACGTGATCCCGGTCGCCATGGGCATGTTCATCACCATGAAGCACTTCCTCAAGCAGCTCTTCACGCGGAGCCGCAAGCGCTTCACGGTGCAGTACCCGGACTGGAAGCGGGAACCCGCCCCCGGCTACCGCGGCCTGCACGAACTCAAGCGCTTCGAGGACGGGGCCATCAAGTGCGTGGCCTGCTTCATGTGCGCCGAGGCCTGCCCGGCCCGGTGCATCACCATCGAGGCCGACGAGTTCGGTGACCTGAACCGCACCCAGGGCTTCCAGGAGAAGCGCCCGGCGGTCTTCAAGATCGACATGCTCCGGTGCATCTACTGCGGCATGTGCGAGGAGGCCTGCCCCAAGGACGCCATCTGGCTGCGCAGCGACTACGAGCAGGCTTCCTACGACCGGCTCTCCATGCAGTTCGGCAAGTGGGACCTCATGAACACCTATGCGGAACGCGACGGCAAGGCCCGGATCACCCAGGACCCGACGCCCACCGTGCCCCGGCCCCCCCTCCAGTCGTAGGATCCGCCATGTTCCTGATCTTCGCCCTCATAACACTGCTCGGCGCGCTTTCCGTGGCGTTCCAGAAGAACCTCGTGGTGGCCGGCCTGTGCATGGTCATCACCTTCTTCGGCGTGGCCGGCCTCTACCTGCTGCTGGCCAACCCCGTGGCCGCGGCCCTGCAGATCATCGTCTACTCCGGCGCCATCGTCGTCCTGCTGCTCTTCGTGATCATGCTCCTGAGCGCCCATGAGGAGGAGGACGCCCAATCCGTCCATTCCGTGCAGCGCTGGGGTTCCGTGGCGGCCGCCCTGGCCCTGGCCGCGGGCGTCGTCAAGGTGGTCCTGTCCTCGGGCTTCCTTCGGGGCGCCGCCTCCGGACCCGCCCCCGCCAACATGAACCTCGAGCGCGTCGGCACGGCCCTCTTCGCGGAGCACCTGGTGGCCTTCGAAGCGGTGGGCCTGCTGCTCCTGGCCGCCATGATCGGGGCCGTGACCCTGGTGAAGAAGGACCTGTGATGCAACCGACCATGTGCGCCACCGCCTCCATCCTCCACGGCAGTCTCCAGGGCTATGTCCTGGTGGCCCTGCTGCTGTTCGTCATCGGCCTGTTCATCGTGCTGAGCCGGCGTTCCGTACTGATCCAGTTCATGGGCGTCGAGCTCATGCTGAACGCCGCCAACGTCGCCCTCCTGGCTTTCGCCCGCCACTGGAACGGGGATGTCCAGGGCACGGTGTTCTACCTCTTCATCATCGCCGTGGCGGCGTGCGAGGCGGCCGTCGGCCTCGCCCTGGTGGTCGGTCTGTTCCGCCACCGCCAGACCACGGATTCCGACCGCGCCGACGCGCTGAAGCTGTGAGGGCATGATGCAAAGGATCGCCTGGCTCATTCCCGTTCTGCCCCTGGCGGGCGCCGCCTTCCACGGCCTCCTGGGCCGCAGGGCCGGCAAGAAGGCCGTGACCGCCGTCGCCCTCGGCACCGTGGGCATCTCGTTCATCCTGTCCCTGGTCCTCTTCTTCGCCGCCAAGGGCGCCGATGCCCACCGCCTGGACTACACCTACTTCGAATGGATGACCGTGGGCACCCTGAAAGTGCCCTTCGGCCTCGTCTTCGACCCCCTCAGCACGGTCATGGCCCTGGTGGTCTCGGGCATCGGCGCCCTCATCCACCTCTATTCCGTGGGCTACATGTGGGAGGAGGAGGGCTACGCCCGGTACTTCTGCTACCTGAACCTCTTCGTGTTCTTCATGCTCACGCTGGTCCTGGGCTCATCCCTGCCGCTCCTGTTCGTGGGCTGGGAAGGGGTGGGGCTCTGCAGCTACCTGCTCATCGGGTACTACATCGAGACGGATTACGCCCCCGCCGCCGGCCTCAAGGCCTTCCTGTTCAACCGCGTGGGCGACCTGGGCATGACCATGGGCATGATGGCCCTGTTCGCGACCTTCGGGACCCTGACCGTGGCCGACATCCTCGTCAAGGCCGGGCACATGTCCCCCGAGGTCACCTGCGGCGTCCTCACCTTCGCCACCCTGATGATGTTCGTGGGCGCCACCGGCAAGAGCGCCCAGATCCCCCTGTACCTCTGGCTGCCGGACGCCATGGCGGGCCCCACCCCGGTGAGCGCCCTCATCCACGCCGCCACCATGGTCACCTCCGGCATCTACCTCATCTGCCGCCTGGCCCCCGTGTTCGAGCTCACCCCGACGACCCTGACGGTCGTGGCCTGGACGGGCGGCCTCACCGCGCTGTTCGCCGCCACCATCGGCCTCTTCCAGCGGGACATCAAGAAGGTCCTGGCCTACTCCACCGTCTCCCAGCTGGGCTACATGTTCCTGGGCCTGGGCGCCGCGGGCTTCGCGGCCGGGTTCTTCCACGTGTTCACCCACGCCTGGTTCAAGGCCCTCCTCTTCCTCGGCGCCGGCAGCGTGATCCACGGCCTCCACCACCAGCAGGACCTGTTCAAGATGGGCGGCCTCAAGGCCAAGATGCCCATCACCTTCTGGACGATGGTCATCGCCACCCTCTGCATCATGGGCTTCCCGGGCACCTCGGGGTTCTTCAGCAAGGACGAGATCCTCTACCTGGCCTACCTCAAGAGCCCGGCCCTCTACGTCATCGGCCTCCTCGGCGCGGCCTGCACGGCCTTCTACATGTGGCGCCTCATGGGCCTGGCCTTCTGGGGCGAGCCCCGGGACCACCACGCCCACGACCATGCCCACGAGAGCCCCTGGACCATGACGGGGCCCCTGGCCGTGCTGGCCGTCGGCGCCCTCCTGGCCGGATTGCTGGGCATCCCCAAGATCTGGGGCGGCCACTTCGCCATCGAAGGCTGGCTCGAACCTTCGCTCACCTACGGCAAGGCCGAAGTGGCCGAGGCGGCGGAGCACGGCTCCCACGCCCTGGCCTGGGGCCTCATGGGCCTGAGCACGCTGGTGGCCTCGGGCTGCGCCCTGGCGGGCTTCCTCATCTACTCCAAGGGCACCGCCGCCGAGGAGGCCTTCGCCGAAAGGCACCCCCTGCTGTACCGGGTGCTGTCCAACAAGTATTACGTGGACGAGGGCGTGGAGACGTTCATCCTCGCCCCCGTGCGCTGGCTCGGAAACCTGGGCTGGAAGCTCTTCGACGTCATCCTCATCGACGGGGTCGGCGTGAACCTGCCGGGCGCCGTCACGCGCATCGCCGGTGACTTCACCGCCCGCACCCAGACGGGCCGCGTGCGCAACTACGCTCTGGGCATGGCCTTCGGGACCGTGCTCCTGCTCTGGATCTTCTTGAAGTAGGACGCCCCGTGATCACGCCCTGGATGAACGCACATCTGCTCACCTTCCTGGTCTTCGCCCCCTTCATCTGGGGCGTCCTCCTCATGCTGTTCCCGGAACGGCAGGCACCCCTGGTCAAGCTCCTGGCCATCCTGGGGGCCACCGGCATCCTGGCCATCGCCGCGGTGCAGCTCCTGCGCGCCCAGCCCGACGTCCTGGGCCGGGTCGCCGTGGAACGCTTCCACTGGTTCAGCGCCGTGGGCATCCCGGTGGAGTACCACCTCTCCGTGGACGGCCTCAACATCTGGCTGGTCATCCTCACCGTCTTCCTGGTGCCCCTGACCATGCTCGGCACCTGGCACAGCCTGTCCCACAAGGCGGGCACGGCCCTGGCGCTCTTCCTCATGCTGGAATCGGGCATGCTCGGTGCCCTGGTGGCCCAGGACCTGCTGTTGTTCTACCTGTTCTGGGAAGCCATGCTGCTGCCGATGTACTTCCTCATCGGCGTCTGGGGCGGGTCCGAACGGCGCTACGCGGCCACCAAGTTCATGCTCTTCACCCTCTCGGGATCCCTGCTGTGGCTCGTGGCGCTGCTCTACATGGCCGGCAAGGCCGGGAGCTTCTCCCCCGCGGTCATGGCCCAGGCCGCCGCCGCGCTGCCAGGCTCCGCCCAGAACCTCCTGTTCCTCGCCTTCGCGGTGGCCTTCGCCATCAAGGTGCCCCTCTTCCCCTTGCACACGTGGCTGCCCGACGCCCACACCGAGGCCCCCACCGCGGGCTCGGTCATCCTGGCCGGCGTGCTCCTGAAGCTGGGGTCCTACGGCTTCCTGCGCTTCGCCATCCCCATCTTCCCCGATGCGGCCCTCCACTTCGCCAAGCCCATGGCGGCCCTCTCGGTCATCGCCATCGTCTACGGCGCCCTGGTGGCCATGATGCAGACGGACATCAAGAAGCTCGTGGCCTACTCCTCGGTCAGCCACATGGGCTTCGTGATGCTGGGCATCGCGTCCATGACGCTCATCGGCACCCAGGGGGCGATGCTCCAGATGCTCAACCACGGCATCTCCACGGGCGCCCTCTTCCTCCTGGTGGGCATGATCTACGACCGGGCCCACACCCGGCGCATCGCCGACTTCGGCGGCGTTGCCACGAAGATGCCTGTGTTCACGGCCTTCTTCCTGATCGTGACCCTCAGCAGCATCGGCCTGCCCCTGACCAACGGGTTCGCGGGCGAGTTCCTGATCCTCAACGGCACGTACCTCTCCGGCTTCGGCTGGGGCCGGGCCATGGCCTGCGTGGCCACCCTTGGCGTGCTGCTCAGCGCCGCCTACATGCTGTGGATGGTCAAGCGGGTCTTCTGGGGCCCGGCCAACCCGGATCCGGAAAGCGGCACCGCCCACCTCCATGCGGACCTGAACCTGCGCGAGATCGCGGTGATGCTGCCCCTGGTGGCCCTGATCTTCTGGATGGGGATCCACCCCTCGACCTTCCTCGCCCATTCCGAGGCCCATGTGGCCCGGGCCCTGGTCCAGGCCCAGGCGCCCGCCCCGCGCGGCGCCGCCGTCCTCCCCGAGGTGAAGTGATGTCGATGTCCGCGGGAGAACTCTCCGCCATCCTGCCGCTGCTGATTCCCGCCCTGGGGGCCTGTCTGCTGCCCCTGGCCGCGCTGGACAAGGACCAGGAGACCGTCAAGTGGGTGCGCGGCGCCATGTTCTTCATGGCCCTGTTCTGCCTCGCCGGCGGCTTCTTCTACGTGACCCGCCTCTGGGCCACCGGGGCCCAGCCTTCCTATGGCGCCCTGCACATGGACCGCATCGGCCAGTACGCCGGCATCTTCGTCATGGTCGCCGCCGCCCTGGCGGTGCTCCAGCTCTGGGACCACCTCCACCAGGAGGGCTGGGTGAAGGGCGAGACCCTCTCCCTGCTCCTCTTCTCCGTGGTGGGCATGATCCTGTTCGCCTCCGCCGGCAACCTGATCCTCCTGTTCCTGGGCCTCGAGCTGCTGTCCGTGCCCCTCTACGCCCTCACGGCCACCGTGCGCCTGCGGGCCCGGGCCTTCGAAGGCGGCATGAAGTACTTCCTCACGGGGGCCGTGGCGGCCTCCTGCTTCCTCATGGGCTCCGTCCTCCTGTACGGCGTCACCAGTTCCCTGGACCTGGCGGTCATCGGCCGCGCCCTGGGCGCCCCCCGCCCCGACCCCCTTGCCCTGGCCGGCGCCGCCCTGGTGCTCATGGGCTTCCTGTTCAAGATCAGCGCCGTCCCCTTCCACCAGTGGACGCCGGACGTCTACGAGGCCGCCCCGCACCCCATCTCGGGCTTCATGTCCGTGGCCACCAAGGGCGTGGCGGTGCTGGCCTTCATGCGCGTGCTCGGCGCGGGCGTGCCCGCCCCCGGCTCCCTGCGCATCCAGAGCGCCCTGGCCGTGGTCGCCATGGCCACCCTGATCCTGGGCAACCTGGCCGCCCTGGCCCAGACCAACATCAAGCGGATGCTCGCGTACTCCAGCATCAGCCACGCCGGCTACATCCTCCTGGGCCTGGTGGCCGGGACCCCGGCGGCCTATTCGGGCGTGCTGTTCTACCTGCTGGCGTACCTCGCCATGAACATGGGGGCCTTCGGCATCCTCACGGCCCTGGGGCTCGTGGGCGACCGCACCACCTTCGACCAGGTCAAGGGCCTGGGCTGGAAGCGCCCGGACCTGGCCATCGCCGTCACCCTGTGCATGCTCAGCCTCGCGGGCATTCCGCCCCTGGCCGGCTTCTACGGCAAGTACATGATCTTCAAGGAGCTGATCCTCCAGGGCCACGTTTCGATGGCCGTGGTGGGCGTCCTGGCCAGCCTGGTGTCCGTCTACTACTACCTCCGGCTTCCCGTGGCGCTCTTCCTTGAGAAGCCCTCGGAGAAGGCCGAGCGCGAGGCCGCCGAAAGGCCCGCCATCAAGGCCCCCCTGGCCGGAGCCGCCCTCCTGGTGTGCGGGGTCCTGGTCGTGGCCATGGGGCTCTTCCCCGGGACGGTGTACAAGGTCTTCGCCCTGAGGGTGGTGGAGAACGCCTTCCACTTCGTGCGGTAGAACAACCTTTTTCCGTCACATTCCTGGAATCCGGTTCAACCTTTCCACCTTTCCATGCCTCACTTGGCAAGGTAGATGCTCTGTGGACCCATGTCGTTTGAGGTGGCTATGAACAGGAATATCGGGATCGGCCTCGGAGCCTGCGTGATCCTTGTGGCAGGCGGGACCGCTTTTTTCATGCGTGGTCCCAAGGAAGACGTGAAATGGCGCACCGCCAAGGTCGACCGGGGCAACATCACCGCGCGCATCAGCGCCACGGGGACCCTCAACGCCCTGATCCAGGTGCCGGTGGGCACCCAGGTCTCCGGCGTGGTCACGGGCCTCTTCGCCGACTTCAACAGCCTCGTGAAGAAGGGCCAGGTCATCGGCAAGATCGACGAGACCCCCTGGATCACCCAGATCCAGGACGCGCAGGCCACCCTTGACCGGGCCAAGGCGGCCCTCCTCAACGCCCAGGTCGACTACCGGCGCAACAAGCAGCTCTGGGAGCAGAAGCTCATTTCCGATGCGGACCTGGACGCCAAGGACCTGGCCCTGAAGACGGCCCAGAGCAACCTCGAGTCCGCCAAGGCCGGCCTGGCCCGAGCCAAGACCAACCTGGACTACTGCACCCTGCGGGCCCCCGTGGACGGCGTGGTGGTGGCGCGTCTCGTGGACGTGGGCCAGACCGTGGCCGCCAGCTTCAGCACCCCCAACATGTTCCAGATCGCCCAGGACCTCTCCAAGATGAAGGTCCAGGCCGCCATCGACGAGGCCGACATCGGCCAGGTCAAGGTGGGCCAGCGGGCCTTCTTCACCGTGGACAGCTACCCCGAGAAGCAGTTCCGGGGGGTGGTCAGCCAGGTGCAGCTCAACCCCGTCGTGAACCAGAACGTGGTCACCTACAACGTGGTCATGGAAGTGAACAATGAGCCCCGCACCTCCCAGGGCGACCCCGGCACGCCCGGGGAACCCGCCCAGGGTCGCGAAGGCCGTGGGGCCGGCAAACCGGGTGAAGGACGTGGGGCCGGGAAACCGGGCGAGGGTCGTGGCGGCTGGAAGCCGGGCGAAGGACGGGGCCAGCATGGCGGACCCGGAGCGGCCGCCCCGGGTACCCGCGGCCTCCAGGCCCAGAGCGCCGACCTGGAATCCAGCACCGCCCGCTACATTCCCGCCGGCAGCCCCGTCTACCGCGGCGACCTGGCCCTGTTCCCCGGCATGACGGCCAACTGCACCATCGTCACCAAGGAACGGGAGCAGACCCTTCGCATTCCCAGTTCGGCCCTGCGCTTCAATCCCGCCGCGTTCATCAAGGACACCGATGCCGCCAAACCGCCCGCAGGTGGGCCGGGGGCCGCCAACGGCCAGCGCCCGGGCGGGCAGCGTCCTGGCGGTGGAGCAGGCAAGGGCATGGTCTCCCGCCGCGAGGACCACGTGTGGATCCTGGAGAACGGCAAGCCCAAGATGCTCGTGGTCAAGGCCGGCGCCAGCGACGGCATGTTCACCGAGATCTCCGGCGAGGGCGTCACGGAAGGCCTCGTGGTGCTCGTGGGCGTGGAGGACCTGAAGAAGACCCAGGGAGCCGCCGCCCCCATCGGCGGACCCGGCGGGCCCGGCGGCATGCGCCGCTGATGAGGCACCTCTCCATCCACCCGGAGATCCGGTCATGACACTCATCGATTTCATCAGGCTGGCCTATTTCGCCATCACGCGGAACAAGACCCGGGCCTTCCTCACCATGCTGGGCATCATCATCGGCGTGGGCGCGGTCATCGCCATGATCGGCATCGGCCAGGGCTCCAAGAAGGCGTCCATCGACATCATCCAGAACATGGGCTCGAATATGCTCACCATCTTCAATGGCGGTGGCGGTTCCAACAGCCGCATGGGGCCCATGGGCATGGGCTCCGTGCCCATCCTCCTGGAGGACGACGCGCAGCTCATCGAGCGTGAGCTCTCCGGCTCCTCCGTGGTGGCCGCCACCCCCCAGGTTCGTGCCGGGCGGGCGGTGATCTACCAGAACAACAACACCGTCACGAGCATCCAAGGGTCCGGGGTCCAGTTTCTCCAGATCCGGGGGTGGGATGTGCAGGCCGGCCGGTTCTTCACCGAGCAGGAACTCAAGGGTCAGGCCAAGGTCTGCGTCATCGGCAGCACGGTGAGGGACGAGCTCTTCCCCGACGGCGAGGATCCCGTGGGACGCACCATCCGCATCTCGGCCCTGCCCTTCGAGGTGGTGGGCGTGCTGGAATCCAAGGGCGCCGGGATGATGGGCGACCAGGACGACATCGTGGTGGCCCCCTACACCACCGTGATGCGCAAGATCGTCGGCACCGACCGCATCCAGAACATCCTCGTGAGCGCCCAGGAAGGCAAGGCCGACATGGCCGAGATGGAGATCACCGCCCTTCTGCGCCAGCGCCTTCGTCTCACCCCCAAGGACGACAGCCCGTTCATGATCCGCAAGCAGGATGACTGGGTGAAGATGCAGGACCAGCAGGCCAGCGTCCTCACCACCTTCCTGGCCATGGCCGCCAGCATCTCCCTCATCGTGGGCGGCATCGGCATCTCGAACATCATGCTGGTGAGCGTCACCGAACGCACCCGGGAGATCGGCATCCGCCGCGCCCTGGGGGCCACGCGGCGGAGCGTGCTCCTGCAGTTCCTCACCGAGGCCGTGGTGCTCTCGTTCCTCGGCGGAATCCTGGGGGTTGGCATCGCCTACCTGATCATCTGGATCCTCAAGTTCACGGCCGTCCTGCCGGCCGTGGCCGAACCGTGGGCCGTGGCCCTGGGCCTGGGGTTCTCGGCTGTCGTGGGCATCGTCGCCGGCTTCCTCCCCGCCCTGAAGGCGGCCAAGCTGGACGTCATCGATGCCCTCCGCTACGAATAGCCCGGAAGCCCACGATCCCTATCAGGCGCTGAGGTACAAGGAATACCGCTGGTTCCTGGGCGGCGCCATGTCCCTGACCATGGCCACCCAGATGCAGACCCTGGTCATGGGCTGGCAGGTGTGGCACATCACCCACAACCCGCTTTCGCTGGGCCTCATCGGCCTGGCGGAAGCGCTGCCCTTCCTGGGGCTGTCCCTCCTGGGAGGCTGGCTCGCGGACCGCACCGACCGGCGGCGCATCTCGCTCATCGCCATCTGCGTTCTCGTGGTGGGGGCCTGCCTCCTCCTGGCCCTGAACCTGGCCATCGTCCCCCGCGCCGCGATGCCCTTCTACCTCATCCAGGCCCTCTCCGGGCTGGGGCGGGCCTTCTACCGCCCCGCCTCCCAGGCCCTGGCTACCGAGCTGGTGCCGCGGGAGGCCTTCCAGAACGCGGCCACCTGGCGCAGCTCGACCTTCCAGTTCGCGCAGGTGATGGGGCCGGCCCTGGGGGGCCTTCTCTACGGCTTCGGCAGCGCGGTCCTGGCCTACGAGGTGGAGACGGCGCTCATGCTCTTCGCGCTCTTCTCCATGCTCCAGGTGGCGCCGCGGCCACGGGTGCCTTCGGCCTCGTCCATCCTCCACAGCCTGAACGAGGGCGTCTCGTTCGTGTTCCGGCACAACCTGGTCCTGGGGGCCCTCTCCCTGGACCTGTTCGCGGTGCTCTTCGGGGGGGCGGTGGCCCTGCTGCCGGTGTTCGCCTCGGACATCCTGAAGGTGGGGCCCCAGGGGCTGGGCGTGCTGCGCGCCGCACCGCCGCTGGGGTCCGTGGCCATGGGCATCTGGCTCGCCCACCATCCGCCCCGCAAGCGCGCGGGCATGGTGCTCCTCGTGTGCGTGGCGTGCTTCGGCCTTTGCTGGACCGGCTTCGCCCTCTCCAGGACCTTCTGGCTCTCGCTGGTCATCCTCCTGGTGAGCGGTAGCATGGACGCCGTGTCCATGGTCCTCCGGGGCACCCTGGTGCAGACCCTCACCCCGCCGGAGATGATGGGCCGGGTGCAGGCCGTGAACGGCTTCTTCATCGGGTCCAGCAACGAGCTGGGCAGCTTCGAATCCGGAGTGGCGGCGCGCCTCATGGGTGTGGTCCCCTCGGTGGTGTTCGGCGGGCTCATGACCCTCGGGGTGGTGACCGGCATCGGCTGGCGGGTGCCTGAGCTCCGGCGCCTGAAGCGGATCAACGCGTGAGCCTTGTGCCGAACACGGCTCCGCGGGACCATGGGGCTTCCCTTCGGTGGAGCTGGACATGAGGCTGGAACCCGCACCGCGCCTGCCCAAGGTCTCCCCCTGGGTGGTGCTGGTGGTCCTCTGCTGGGGTGCCATGGTGGCCGGCGAGATCCTCCTGGACCGGCACCTGGGCCTGGGGATGACCACCTGCACCTTCCGGCGGATCACGGGCTACCCATGCCCCACCTGCGGCACCACCCGCGGGTCCCTGGCGCTGCTGTCGGGGCACCCCCTCGTGGCCCTGGCCTTCAATCCGATGTTCTTCGGGGGGCTGTTCCTGATGGCGGGGTGGTTCCTCTTCCGCGCCGCCACGGGCCTGAGACCACGCTTCGACCTGGACCGGAAGGCCCGCCGCATCTGGCAGGCCGTGGCGGGGGCGGGGTTGTTGCTGAACTGGATCTACCTGCTCCTGAGGGGCATCTAGAAGCATGTCTACGTAATAGGAGGCCC
>DBME01000299.1 GCA_002298155.1 Holophagaceae bacterium UBA706
CAGCGCGCGGAGCGCCTGGAATGGCTGGCCGATCAGATCGCCGACCTGGAGAAGCTGGCGCCCCGCCCCGGCGAGTGGGCGCAACTGCGCGGGGAGCGTGAACCCCTGCGGCACGCCGTGCATCTGGAGTCCGCCTTCCGCGAAGGCGCCGACGCCCTGCGCGAGGCCGTGCGCCTCGTGGAGGACGCCCACCGGGCCCAGGCCCGCGCCGCGGCCATCCTGCCCGAGGCCCAGGGGGAAGTGGACCGCCTGCGGTCGGCCCTGCTGGAACTGGAGGACCTCCAGGCCCTGGCGCAGGACCAGGCCATCCGCTGGTCGCGGGAGGGCGTGGACCGCATCGAGGCCCTGGAGACCCGCCTGGCGCAGTTCGAGAAGCTTGCCCGCCGCCACCGCTGCGAGCCCGAGGACCTTGCCGGCCGCATGGAGGCCTTCCGCCAGGAGCAGGAGGAGCTCGCCAACCACGGCTCCACCCTGCGGGAGTTGGAAGCGGCCCTGGGCCGGGCCTGCGCCGCCTACCGGGACGCCGCCGAGGCGCTCCACGGGCGCCGGGCGGAGCTGATCCAGCCCCTGGAGAAGGACGTGCATCATCGCCTGGGCCGCCTCGGCATGGGCGGCTGCCGCGTGCAGATCCGCCTTTCCGTGGCGCCGGACGCGGCCAGCCCCGTGCTCCACGCCGGCCAGCCGGTGCGGGTGTCGCCCCAGGGCTTCTCCACCGTGGCCATCTGGATCGAGCCGAACGTGGGCGAAGGTTTCCGCCCCCTGGCCAAGATCGCGTCCGGCGGCGAGCTGAGCCGCCTCATGCTGGCCATGCAGGGCGCGGGCATGGCCCTGGGGGCCGGCAGCGCGGATCCCCTGGTGCTGGTGCTGGACGAAGTGGACGCGGGCATCGGCGGCGAGACCGCCATCGCCGTGGGCGGTGCCGTGCGGGAACTGGGCCGGCGCCACCAGGTCCTGGCCGTCACCCATCTGGCCCAGGTGGCCGCCCGGGCCGAGCATCACGGCCAGCTGCGCAAGGAGGTCCTGGAGGGCCGCACCCGCAGCGCCCTTGGCTGGTTGTCTGGCGACCAGCGGGTGCGGGAGCTGGCGCGCCTCCTGTCCGGCCACCCCGACCGCCCCGAAGCCATCGCCCATGCCCGGATCCTCCTGGAAGGCGCCGCGCCTCAGCCCCTGCTGGAAGTGGACGGCGAAGTCCTGGCGGGGGGACGGCGCCGGAAACGGACCTGACCCCGGACTGTCCGGCCTTGACGCTCGCCCGGATTGACCTAGCCTCTACTTCACCCATGAACAATAAATATATTTCATGGTTGAACATTCCCTGAGGCAGGAGGCGAGGACATGAGGATCTGGATGGTTCCGAAACTCCAGATCTATGCCGGCGACCCGGAGCCCCTGGCGGACAGTCCCGCCAGCGTTCATTTCTGGAACATCCACCGCATCGCCTACCTCGACGACCCGGCCCTGCCTGAGGCCGTGAACCGGCACTGGGTGGTGGCCGACGACTTCGGCATCCAGCTGGTGTCCTTGCGGGGCGAGATCCGCCCCTGGCTGGGGGCTGCCTCCCGCCGGCTGCCCGGCCCCAACCTCGCGCACCTGCCCTTCCTGCCCGGCGCCTTCTCCTGCCGGGCCCTGGCCGCGCGCCCCGCCACCAGCGCGGCCTCCAATCCGTACCACCTGGTATACAGCGAGACCCCCGCCCATTCCCAGGCAGGGCCGTCGCCCCAGATCTTCGCGCTGGAGCCCGACGGGTCCAGGCGCCTCCTGGCCGGGGTGCCAGGCATCACCGGTTTCCGGGACGGTCCGGGGGCCAAGGCCCTGTTCGGAGAGGTGGTGGACCTCGCCATGGACCGGGAGGGCGACATCTACGTGCTGGACCGCGGCAACCGGGCCCTCCGGCTCATCTCGCCCGAGGGCCAGGTGTCGACCCTGGCCGGTGGCCCCCGGGCCAAAGGCCCCTTCATCCACCCCATGGCCATGGCCCTGGACGCCAAGGGCAACGTGTATGTGGCGGACACCGACGGTATCCATCGCCTGGCCCCGGGCGGCGAGCTGCGCCGGATCCTGGGGGCGGGCGACCGTCACGGAAGCCTCGGCGCCATGGAGCCCCCGCCCCACGATCCCGCGCCCCGCATGCCCAGCGACCCCATCAACGGCGTCCATCTCCCCGGCGGCCTTGGCGTCCACGGCCGCAACCTCTTCATCGCCGACACCGTCACGTGCACGATCCGGGTGCTGGATCTGGATACCGGCACCCTGCACACCCTGGCTGGCAGCCCCGAGGAAACCCGCACGCGCCGGGGCCCCCTGGGCTATTACGTCCAGGGCCGCCCCCCCGCCGAATGCGCGGCCCTGGCCTACCCCGGCAGCATAGCCTTCAGCACCGACGGCATCTGCGTGGTGGGCGTGGGCACCTGCCTCGCCGAGCTGGACATGCCCCCCTTCGTCTCCCCCGCCCGCGCCGACCTCGCCGACCGCCGCGACCGCAACGGCAAGGACTACCCCGGTGCCGGCGAAGGAGCCGTCTTCAATTTCACCCCCAAGGGAACCTCAGGCCCCGGCACCTGACCTCCGCCCGCGCTCCGAATCCCTCGATTTGGCGAGGCCAGGCCCCCATCCAGCTTTATCCCCAAGATCCCCAAAATCAGCGGCCAATTCTTTTCATTCCGAGCAGCCGGCGCCAAGGATCCAAGCCGGATCTAGGCGCTGAAGTTCCCCGCGAAAATCCGGCCGAAGTCCCACTGGGATTAGCCCCGTTTCCGTAAGGCTCCGCCCGTTCCCTGCGGCCGGGCGCTTGTCCCAATGCCGTAAAGCCGGGGACCGGATGGACGTACGAAACATAAGGGAAGGGCCCGCTCGGAATAATGACCATCCTAAGAAGGAAGGTTTCTTCCGTGAATGTACTGAAATTTTGATTTTTCTTTACATTTTGTAAATATTTGTGAGCGCCTGATAAACGGGTGCCCTTCCTGACCTCACGTGCCCAAAATGACCATAAATGTATCTATTATCCATTTTTGCATTATTCTTGAGCCCGCCCGGAGGCTCCCTTTTTGCACCACCCCGCTACATTTTGGACGCCCATCACAGCATCCCTTGCAAAAGACCCGATCCTCCTTTGGTAGCATCGTTCCACCCATTGGCACTACCTGACCAGGAGGCGGCAAATGAGCTACAAAATCGCGTGGTTGCCCGGTGACGGCGTCGGCGTCGAAGTCATGGAAGCCACCAAGATCTGCCTGGACGCGCTGAAATTCGACGCGACCTACACCCACGGCGACATCGGCTGGGAATTCTGGTGCAAGGAAGGGGAGAGCTTCCCCCAGCGCACCATCGACCTCCTGAGCCACTCCAGCGCGGCCATGTTCGGCGCCATCACCTCCAAGCCCGCCCGGGACGCGGAGGCCGAGCTGGTGCCCGAGCTCCAGGGCAAGGGCCTCGTCTACCGCAGCCCCATCGTACGCATGCGGCAGATGTTCGACCTCTACACCTGCCTGCGCCCCTGCAAGGCCTATCCCGGCAACCCCCTGAACTTCAAGGAGGGCATCGACCTGGTGGTCTTCCGTGAGAACACCGAAGGCCTCTACGCCGGCGTCGAATTCAGCCCCGTGCCCGAGGAGGTCTCCACCGCCCTGAAGAACAACTCCAAGCCCTTCGCCCACTTCGCCAAGAACGCCCCCGGCGACTACGCCATCACCTGCAAGATCAACACCCGCGCCGGCTGCGAGCGCATCATCCGCGCGGCCTTCGAGTACGCGAAGACGTTCGGCTACCCCAAGGTCACGGCCATCCACAAGGCCAACGTCGTGCGGGCCACCGAGGGCATGTTCCTGGAGACCGCCAAGCGCGTGGCCAAGGACTACCCCGGCATCCAGATGGACGATGCCAACGTCGACGCCATCTGCATGTGGCTCCTGAAGAACCCCAAGAGCTACGGCGTCATGGTCGCCACCAACCTCTTCGGCGACATCATCAGCGACCTGAGCGCCCAGCTGGTGGGCGGTCTGGGCTTCGGCTGCTCGGGCAACATCGGCGAGAAGCTGGCCGTCTTCGAGCCCAGCCACGGCTCCGCCCCCAAGTACGCGGGCCAGTACAAGGTCAACCCCATCGCCACCATCCTGGCCGCCAAGATGATGCTGGACTGGCTGGGCGAGGCCGAGATGGGCCGCAAGCTGGAAGCCGCCACGGCCGCCGTCATCGCCGAAGGCAAGGTGCGCACCTACGACATGGGCGGCACCAGCACCACCCTGGAGATGGGTGAAGCCATCGCCCGGAAGCTGTAGCCATGACGGCCATCGTCATCCACGAAGTCGGCCCTCGCGACGGCCTCCAGGTTGAACGCCAGGTGGTTCCCACCGACGTCAAGGAAGGCTGGATCCGAGGTCTCATGGCCTCGGGGGTGGACATCGTCCAGGTGGGCTCCTTCGTCCACCCGGAGAAGGTACCCCAGATGGCCGACACCGATGAACTGTTCCGTCGCCTGTCCGGCGCCCCCGGCAAGCGGGCCCTCCTCTCCGGCCTCGTCCTGAACGAGAAGGGGCTGGAGCGGGGCGCCGCCTGCGGCGTGGAGCTCTTCTGCATGGGCATCTCCGCCTCGGACACGCATTCCCGCAAGAACACCGGCATGGGCAGCGCCGAGGCCCAGCAGCGCATCATCGCCATGGGCAGGGCCGCCATGGACGAGGGCCGCAAGGTCCAGGTGAGCGTCCAGAGCGCCTTCGGCTGCGGCTTCGAAGGCCGCATCCCCGACGAGCGGGTCCTGGACATCGTCCGGGCCTACGTGGACGCCGGGCTCCTCAACATCAGCCTGGCGGACACCGCGGGCCACGCCCATCCCGGGCAGGTCAAGCGCCTCTTCGAAGCCATCCTGGCCCTGGGGCCCGTGAACGCCACCGCACACTTCCACGACACCTACGGCCTGGGCATGGCCAACGTCTACGCCGCCATGGAAGCCGGGGCCACCACCTTCGAGACCTCCTTCGGCGGCCTCGGGGGCTGCCCCTTCACCAAGGTGGCCGCAGGCAACGTCGCCACCGAGGACCTCGTCCACGGCCTCCACCGCGTGGGCGGACGCCCCGACATCGACGTGGCCGCCCTCATCGCCATCGCCAAGGACGTCGCGGCCTTCTTCGGCCGCGAACTGACGGGCCGCGTGCACCGCACCGGTGCCCTGGGATACTGACATGACCAAGCAGCGCATGCTCGAGGGCGTCAAGGTCCTCGATCTCACCAACGTCCTCTCCGGCCCCTTCGCCACCCTGCACCTCGCCCTCCTGGGCGCGGACGTCATCAAGGTGGAGAACCCCAAGGACGGGGACCTCGCCCGCAAGCTGGGCATCGTCCCCGCCTTCAACAAGGCCCTCATGGGGACCAGCTTCCTGGCCCAGAACTCCAACAAGAAGTCCATCACCCTCAACACCAAGAGCCCCGAGGGCAAGGAGATCTTCCGCAAGCTGGTGAAGGATGCCGACGTCCTGGTGGAGAACTTCCGCCCTGGTGTCATGGACCGCCTGGGCCTGGGCTACGCCACCCTCAAGGAACTCAACCCCCGGCTCATCTACTGCGCCATCTCAGGCTTCGGCCAGACCGGCCCCGACGCCCTCAAGCCCGCCTACGACCAGATCATCCAGGGCCTCTCGGGCGAAATGGCCGTCAACGGCGACGAGCGCCTCAACCCCCTGCGCACCGGCTTCCCCGTGTGCGACACCGTGGGCGGGCTCAACGCGGCCTTCGCCCTCATGGCGGCCCTGTACCACCGTGAGCGCACCGGCGAGGGCCAGTACATCGACATCGCCCTCCTGGACTCCATCATGCCCCTCATGGGCTGGGTGGCCGCGAACCTCCTCATCGCGGGCCAGGAACCGGTCCTGATGGGCAACGACAACTTCACCGCCGCCCCCTCGGGCACCTTCCGCACCGGCGACGGCTTCATCAACATCGCCGCCAACAAGCAGGAGCAGTGGGAGGCCGTGTGCGACGTGCTGGAGGTCCCCGAGCTCAAGTCCGACCCGAGGTTCCAGGAGCGGGACACCCGCAAGAAGAACCGCAAGGAGCTCACCCCCCTCCTCGAGGCGCGCCTCCAGGAGCAGGGAACCGAGTACTGGGTGGAGAAGCTCAATGCCAACGACGTGCCCTCCGGGGCGATCCTGACCCTCAAGGACGCCCTGCGCCAGCCCCAGATCCAGCACCGGGGCGTGCTCCAGAAGACCACCGCCGAGGGCGTGGGCGAGATCGAGGTCTTCGGCCTCACGGCCCTTTTCGACACCTGCTCCGGGGACGTGGCCGCGCCGCCCCCCACCCTCGGGCAGCACAACGCTGACATCTATTCCAGCCTTGGACTGGACGAGGCCGCGCGGGCCGAGCTCAAGTCCAAGGGCGTGATCTGAACCCCAGCCAGGAGGCCACCATGGGAATGACGGTAGTAGAAAAGATCCTCGCCCGCGCCGCGGGACGTGCCTCGGTCAAGGCCGGCGACGTCCTCGAGCCCAAGGTCGACCTGGCCATGTCCCATGAGAACGCCGCGCTGGTCATCAACCAGTTCGAGGCGATCCACGAGGGCACCGGCATCGAGGCCAAGCCCTGGGCCCCCGACCGCATCGCCATCATCTTCGACCACCGGGTCCCCGCCGAGAGCCCCAAGACGGCCACGAACCAGAAGAAGATCCGCACCTTCGTCGAGAAGCACGGCATCTCCAAGTTCCATGACATCCGCGGCGACGTGGGCGGCATCTGCCACCAGATCCTCCCCGAGTACGGCTACGTCCGGCCCGGCTACGTGGTCGTGGGCACCGACAGCCACACCACCAGCCACGGGGCCCTGGGCGCCTTCTCCTTCGGCATGGGCGCCACGGAGATGGCCTCCGTGTGGACCCTGGGCTACGCCGTGAACATCGAAGTGCCCGCCACCATCAAGGTGGTGGTGAGCGGCGAGTTCGCGGACATGGTCGGCCCCAAGGACCTGATCCTGCACCTCATCGGCGTGCTCACCGCCCAGGGCGCCAACTTCCGCGTGCTGGAATTCCACGGCGAGACCATCCGCAAGATGACCACCTCGGGCCGCCTGGCCATCTGCAACATGAGCGTGGAGGCTGGCGCCACAAGCGGCATCGTCCCCGCCGACGGCGAGACCATGCGCTACCTGCGCGAGGAGGCCGGGGTCACCGACGCCATCACCCCCGTCACGCCCGACAACGACGCGGTGTACGAGCGCGTCGTGGAGATCGACGTCTCCGCCCTGGGGCCCCAGATCGCCTGCCCCCACACCGTGGACAACGTCAAGAACATCGCCGAAGTGGCCGGCAAGCGCGTCCAGCAGATCGTCATCGGCAGCTGCACCAACGGCCGCCTGGACGACCTCGCCGTGGCCGCCGGCATCCTCCGGGGCAGGAAGGTCGCCGAAGGCACCCGCATGCTGGTCTTCCCCGCCTCGGGCAAGATCTTCGGGCAGGCCATGGACAAGGGCTACATCCAGGACTTCATGAAGGCCGGCGCCGTGGTGATGAACTCCGGCTGCGGCCCCTGTCTGGGGGTCCACGAGGGCGCCCTGGGCGACGACGAGGTCGCCCTGTCCACCACCAACCGGAACTTCAAGGGCCGCATGGGCAACCCAAAGTCCGAGGTGTACCTCTGCAGCCCCGCCGTGGCGGCGGCTTCGGCCATCACCGGCGTCATCACCGATCCCCGCAAGGCCTGAGGAGCAGCCACCATGACCAAAGTCATCATCAAGCTGGAAGCCGACATCTCCACCGACGACATCTACCCCGGCCGCTACATGGCCACGGTGCTCCCCACCGAGACCCCCCAGTACTGCTTCGCCAACCGTACGGACCTCAACGAAAAGCTCCGCGGCGGGCAGTTCCCCAAGGGTTCGGCCATCGTCGCCGACCACAACTTCGGCTGCGGCTCCTCCCGGGAGCAGGCCGCCTCGGCCCTCAAGGGCTTCGAGCTCAACATCGTGGCCCGCAGCATGAGCCGGATCTTCCTCCAGAACGCCATCAACCTCGGCCTGAACGTGGTCCTCTGCCCCACCATCGAGGCGGAGGAGGGCGACGAGCTGGACATCCAGGTCGACAAAGTGATTAACATCACCACCGGCAAGACCTTTGATACGGTTAGGCTTCCAGAGGCTCGCCAGGCCATCATCGATGCCGGCGGCCTGATCCCCTACACCCGCAAACGTCTGCTCGAAACCGTCCGCTAAACATCCAGCCCAGGGAGGCATCCGTGTTCAAGACCTTCGATGAAGCGAAACTTTTCATCAGGGAGCATGACTACCGGATGATCGACCTGAAGTTCAGCGACATGTGGGGCAACTGGCACCACGTCACCATCCCCGCCTCCCAGTTCACGGAGGAGATGATGCGCGACGGCGTGGGCTTCGACGGCTCCTCCGTCGGGCTCAAGTCCGTGAAGTCGGGCGACATGGTGCTCCTTCCCGATCTGGCCTCGGCCTTCGCGGATCCCTTCTGCCAGTTCCCCACGCTGAGCTTCATCTGCTCCGCCTACGAAGCCGACACCAAGCGCCCCTTCGCCTTCGACCCCCGGAACATCGTCCTGCGCGCCGAGGAGTACCTCAGGTCCACCGGCATCGCCGACGGCAGCATCTGGGGCCCCGAGTACGAGTTCTACGTCTTCAACGACGTCTCGGTGGAGAACGACGTCAACGTCGCCGCCTACCGCCTGGACAGCGTCGAGGGCGCGTGGAACAGCCCCAACGCCGGCCACGGCCACCTGATCCCCCTCCACGGCGGCTACCACGCCATCCCCCCCCGGGATGCCCTGGCCAACCTGCGCGCCGAGATGTGCATCGAGCTCGAGAACCTGGGCGTGCCCGTGAAGTACCACCACCACGAGGTGGGCGGCCCCGGCCAGTGCGAGATCGAGACCCCCCTCTTCGGCATGCTCAAGGCCGGCGACGCCACCCAGATCATCAAGTACGTCATCAAGAACGTCGCCCTGCGCAACAACCAGAGCGCCACGTTCATGCCCAAGCCCCTCCACGGCGAGGCCGGCAGCGGGATGCACTTCCACCAGATGCTCACCAAGGGCGGGAAGAACCTCTTCTACGATCCCAAGGGCTACGGCTGCCTGAGCCAGGAGGCCCTCTACTACATCGGCGGCATCCTCAAGCACGGTCCGGCCCTGCTGGCCATCACCAACCCCAGCACGAACTCGTACCGCCGCCTCATCCCCGGCTTCGAGGCCCCCGTGAACGCCTTCTTCTCCCTGGGCAACCGCAGCGCGGCCATCCGGGTGCCCAAGTACGCGGACCAGCCCGAGACGGCCCGGTTCGAGTTCCGGCCGCCTGACGCCACCTGCAACATCTACCTGGCCCTGGCCGCCCAGCTCCTGGCGGGCATCGACGGCATCATCAACAAGATCGATCCCACCGCCAACGGCTTCGGCCCCTTCGACGCCAACATCTTCAGCTGGACCGAGGAGCAGCGCAAGGCCATCAAGCCCCTGCCCGCGAGCTTGCGCGAAGCCTGCGACGCCCTGCAGGCGGACCATGAGTTCCTCCTGGCCGGCGGCGTCTTCGACGAAGGGCAGATCCAGGACTGGATCAAGCACCTCATGGCCGACTTCAACGCCGTGAACAACCGCCCCACCCCCTACGAAGTGGCTCGTTACTACGACGTCTAAAGGCTATCCCCCCCATATCTTTTCCTCGGCGATCCTCGGCTCCCCGG
>DBME01000316.1 GCA_002298155.1 Holophagaceae bacterium UBA706
GGGCCGCCCCCCTAGAGCATCCCCACCCAAGGCCCCGTCTCCTGCCGCAGGTGCAGCTCGGGCAGCTCGTTCTCCTTGAACATGAAGTGGCTGCTGTTCCAGCTGCCGCAGGCCTCGCAACGGTCCACGTAGTCCTGGCTCTTCTGCCCGCAGACGCTGCACTCGAAGCGCTGGCGCAGGATGCCGAGATTGCGCAGGAGCTGACGGTACTCGTTCAGGGCCTGTTCCATGCGGCCCCGCCGTGAGTGGATCTTGGCCATGAAGAAAAAGAGGATGGGGGAGTACACCACCTGCGCGCGGACCTCCTGGAAGAGCACCAGGGCCTCGTCCAGGATCTCCAGGCGGTAGAGCATCTTGCCCAGGAAGAACTTCGCGGTGGTGCCGAACTCGCTGGTGGCGGCCACACGGCGCAGCACCGCCAGGCCCTCCTCGGGCTTGCCGCTCTGGATGAAGTAGTCCTCCACCTCCTGAAGCAGGGCGCCCTCGCCCGTGGTGCGGAAGCCGTCCAGCCAGATCTCGAGGCCCTGGGCCTCCTGGTCCTGGAGGATCATGCAGCGTCCCAGGGACAGGTAGGCCGGAACGAAGGAGGTGTCCTCCTTGAGGATCTGCTGGAAGATCTGGGCGGCTTCCTTGTAGAGGTCCGCCTCCACCTTGTTGAGGCCCACCTGGTACTGCAGCGCGGCACCCTGGGCCCGCTCCTGGCCGTTGATCTCCTTGGAGAACCGGGACACCAGGCGCTTGTGCACGTCCAGCGCCTCCTCCCAGCGGCCCGCGTCCATGTGGAGCGTGCGCAGCTTGCGAAGGGCGCGCAGGGCGGACTTGGGATGGTCGCCGGCCAGGGACCGCAGCACGGCGGTGGCCGCGTCGGGCTTGCGGGCCGCGAGAAGGGCGTCGGCCAGCAGGTACTTGAACTCGATGGCCTCGGGGTGGGCGAGGCTGTAGGCCTCCAGGTGCTTCACGGCGGTGTCGTAGTCGCCCAGCTTGACGAGGGCCTCGCCCAGGAGGAGGTTCGCGGCCTCATGATCCGCGCGCTCGTGGAGGACGCTCTCCAGGATCTGGCGGGCGTGGCCGGGAAGGCCGTGGGCCAGATGCTCCCGGGCTTCGCCCATGAGGCTGGAGAGGCGCTTGCCAGCCCGTGTGGCGGCCGAAGCGTTAAGCCCCTTCACGAAGCGCGTGAACTCCATGATCCCGGTGTAGAGGAGGTTCATAACGAACCCCAGCAGGAAGACGCCCACGAGGAGGGAGGAGACCCGGATGCTCACGTGGTTCCACAGGACGATGTCCTGGCCCAGCACGGGCGTGTTCTGCATGTAGACGTACCCCACCGACATCAGGACGAAGGCGATGAGGCCGATGAAGAGCACGTTGATCAAGCGCATGGTGGTTCCTCTTTACCAGGGGGTCAGTTTGCCATCATTTCCCGGCACCGTGATTTTCCGACAACCAGTTCCTGGCGGCCTGGAGATCGCCCCACACCGCCCTGCGCACGTCCTGGGTGTACTGGCGCAGGACGTAGGCGGGATGGAACGTGGGCATCACGGGGATGCCGCCCAGCATGTCCAGGGTCTGCCACTGACCCCGGATGCGGGTGATGCCGGTGGTGATGCCCAGGAGCTCCCGCAGCGGCGTCGCCCCCAAGGTGATGATGACCCCGGGGCGGATGAGCTCGATCTGGCGCCGGAGGTAGGGCAGGCACCGCTGGGCCTCGGCGGGGGTCGGGGTCCTGTTGTCCGGGGGCCGGCACTTCACCACGTTGCAGATGTAGACGGTGTCCCGCGAGAAGCCCATGGCGCCCAGCATCTTCTCCAGGAGCTCGCCGGCCTTGCCCACGAAGGGCCTGCCCTGAAGATCCTCGTCCCGTCCCGGGCCCTCGCCCACGAACAGGATCCGCGCGTTCGGATCCCCCTCGCCGAAGACGAAGCGGATGCGCCCCGCCCCCAGGGGGCAGGCCAGGCACCCGTTGATGCAGCCCTCGAGCGCGGCCAGATTAGCCGCCCCCTCCACCGCCTCCCGGGGTGGAAAAGCCCTGGGGTCAGAGGTTGAGGGGGGCTCGGGTTCCTTGATTGTTTTTTCCAACCTTGCTTCTTGTTTTTCAACCGCTTTTTCGGCAACAAGGGGGGTTTCAGGAAGAGCTTCGGGTTGGTATGGTGGAGGAATGAGGCCCATCACCCCCAGGTCCTGGAGGGTTTCACGCCACTGGTGGAGGTGCCCGTTCATGGTCCTAGACTATCCAGATCCATGGTCCGGAACACATTACGGGAACATTTCCTCGGCCTGCGCCACTTGTATCTTCGGAGCCATGCATGGAGCCGTTCACGCCATCGGAAGTGCCCTTCGGGGAGTCAGCTGAATTTCACGAAATTTTTTCCTGTCTATATCCCCGTTTGGTAAGCTACGCACGGCGTTATGGCGCCACCTACCCGGAAGATATTGCCCAGGAAGCCTTCGTCATTCTCATGCAGCGGGAAACCCCCGTCGAACATCCCACCGCCTACCTTTACGGAACGGTGCGCACCCTGTCCCTCACGGAGCGCCGCCCCCTGAAGAACCAGTCCATCAGCCTTGAAGCCGTCGTGGAACAAGGGAAGGGACCGGAGGCGGACGATGACCTCCTCAGCCAGGAGGTCCGCGAACGGATGAAGACCCTCTCCCCGACGTTCCGGGAGACCCTCTGGCTCTTCGTGGTCGAGGATCTCTCCATCCGCCAGATCGCCGAAATCCTCGACATCCCCGAAGCCACCGTCAAGACCCGCATCCATCGCGCCAAAGCCCATCTCAGGAACCAGCTCAACTCGTCCGGATCATCTGGAGGCCTTCATGTCATGGCTTGACCCCCAACGCAGTGAAGAACCCTCCAGCGACACGGCCCTCAGGCTTGAGCTGCGGACCCTGCTGGGGATGAAACCCCGGAACTACTTCGAATCCGAGCCCACCCCCGAGCTCATCGCCTTGGCGGACGACCTCCGCAGGGAGGCCAAGCGCCGGAACCACACCGCCCGTTCCCGCAGCCACTGGATGCTGATGGCCGCGGCGGTCCCCCTGGCCCTGGCCTTCGGCGGCGTGAGCCTCTGGGGCATCGCCCAGAAGCACAAGGCCGACGACCTGAGCGCCGCCATGGAGCAGCAGCGGGCCGAGATCACCCGCCTGGCCAACTCCATCAAGCAGCCGGCCGCCCCCAATTCCACCGAGGCCCCCCAGCCCCAGTCCCTCCTGGCCGGCCGGAAGATCGCCCCCAAGGCCCCCAAGGCCAAGGAGCTGGTGATACCCATCGAGCACCCCGCGGGCCAGATCCCCCAGGACACCCAGCAGGTCAAGGCCCACTGACATCTCCGAATCCGCCGCAAGGGGCAGCCTGGTCCGCCAGCGCTGCCCCTTCCTCGTTCCGGCCGCGCGGACGACCGTTCTTCCCGCCGCATCCCTGGCCAACCCCGCTAGAATGAGCGGCAGGAGTGTCTGCCATGTCCACGGGAATGGAACTTCTCATCTTAATGTGTTCCGCCTTGGCCGCCGTCCTGGCCGGTNNGATGCTTTCGGCGCTGGCGGCCGTCCTGGCCGGCATGTCCGTGTTCAGCAACAGCCGGCCCCCCGACGGCCGCATCAATCAGGTCATGGACGAGCTCGAGGAGCTCAAGGGCCTGCTGAACCAGATGCAGAAGTCGGTGCTCCAACTGGAGCGCAAGTTCGACAAGGACACCAAGGACGGCCGCACCGAGCTCAAGGATGTCCTGGAGAAGATGGCCGAGAAGATCGACAAGCGCATGGTCGAGATCGGCAACCTGTAAAGGTTCTGGGCATCTGGTGGGGGCGGGTTCCTCCATCTCAGCCTGTTTCCTCCGCCGGCATAGCCGGCGGAG
>DBME01000188.1 GCA_002298155.1 Holophagaceae bacterium UBA706
CCCCCATCCAGCCCATGGCACCCCCTCCGGCCGCGACAGCCCCCACGGTCCCCGACCCCTTCCAGCCCCTTCCGCCGCCGCCGGTCCAGGCTCCCAAGCCCCCCGCCCCGGCCCTGGAGGGCCCGGCCAAGGCCCGGAGCCTGCTGCGCAATGCCCGTCAGCAGCTCCTCATGGACCGAACGATCGAGGCCATCCGCACCCTGGAGCAGGCCGTCCAGCTGGAACCCGAGGCGGACGTGGCCTACGAATCCTGGCTGCTGCTCGGCCAGCTCCGCCTGTCCAACCCGGCCTGGTCGACCCGGGCCATCGACGCCCTCCAGAACGCCAGCAAGCTCCGCCCCCGGGCGGCCCAGCCCTGGGCGACCATGGGGGAGCTGTACCACCGCAAGGGCTTCAACACCAACGCCGTGGCCTGCTACAACAAGGCCCTGATGCTGGACCCCTCGGTGCCCATCCCGCCGGACATCGACCTGGACGCCAAGGAGCCCGCCCCGGCCCCGCCGCCCCCCAAGCGGGGGATCCTGGGGAAGCTGGGCTCCATCATGGGACGCCCCCCCCGGAAGCCCTGATCGCCCCATCTATATATATGGTGTGAAGAGGATCGCCTTGACCGGGTTGAATAAAGTACTAAAGGTCCAGGTCCGGTTGGCCGAATAGACCTTAGCGGGGATTCCCCGATCCATAACCCGGCGGCACGGATGCCGCCATCAGCATCACGGAGGATGCCATGAGTTCCATTCTTAATAACATCTCTGCGTTGAACGCCAGCCGTCAGCTCGGGATCAACGGCGCGAACCTCAACCAGACGATCGAGCGCTTGACGACCGGCAAGCGCATCAACAAGGCCTCCGATGACGCAGCCGGCCTCGCCATCGGCAACAAGCTCGGCGCCGACATCAAGATCGCCGGACAGGCCCAGCGCAACGCCAACGACGGCGTGTCCTACCTCCAGGTGGCTGACGGTGCCCTGGACGAGGTCACCTCGCTGCTGACCCGCGCCTCCCAGCTGGCCCAGCAGGCCCAGACGGGAACGATCAGCAACTCCAACCGTGCCAACCTGGACGCTGAGTTCCAGAACATCATCACCACGATGGTGAACATCGGCACGAACACGAACTTCAACGGCCAGGCCATCTTCTCCTCCACCGGCGGCTCCACCTCCGTCAGTGTCCAGGCCGGCGACTACAACAACATCACCGTCTCCCTGGCCGCCATCGCGTCCAACACCTCCACCGCCCTGGGCATCTCCACCACCAACAACCTGTCGACGACCGGCGCCGCCGCCTCCGTCGCCACGCTGCTGTCCGCCGCCCTGTCCTCCGTGAGCAGCATGCGGGCCACCATCGGCGCGAACGAAGCCCAGCTCAACGCCACCTCCTCCATCCTGGGCATCCAGGTGCAGAACTTCACCGCCGCCAACAGCCAGATCATGGATGCCAACATCGCGGACGAAGTGGTGAACCTGACCAAGTTCCAGATCCTCAACCAGTCCGGGACGAGCGCCCTCGCCAAGTCGAACCAGAGCGCCCAGCAGATTCTCGCCCTCCTCCAGTAACTCCTGAATCCAATGCCTAGTTGACATGGGGGGAGGGCCGTCAGGTCCTCCTCCCACGTGCATGGAAACCCAGGAGGACTCCATGTCAGATCCCGTCAGTCCAACCGGAAGCCAGGGGCCGCCCCCCCCGGCCGCGGCGTACGCTGCCGCCCAGGCCGTCACGGCCCAGGGCAGTGCAAAGACGGCTCCCGCTGAAACGAAGACGACCATCGCCTCGGCGGAAGCCCAGGCGATTCAGCAGGCCGCCAAGGCCTCCGAGGCCGCCCATCTGGACCTTTCGCCGGCCAGCGGCGTGACGGCCCAGCAGGAACCCACTGCGGCCATGACCATGGAAGAGGCCGCCCAGGCCTTCCAGAGCTACCTCAAGAGCCTGCCCTCCAACCTGCAGTTCCAGCCCGATTACGAGGCCGGGATCGTCGTCTTCAAGGTGGTCAACCCCGTCACCCAGAAGGTCATCCGGCAGCTGCCCCCCGAAGAGGTGGTCCAGCAGGCCCGGAACCTCCGCATCGCTGCGAAGCAGGCCCACTCTGGCATCCTTCTTGATAAGAGTCTCTGAGGCAGCATAATTTGCCTCTGCATCGTGCAGGAGGGTTCCATGGCTTCAGCAATCAGTTTCCAAGGCCTGTCGACCAACCTGCCTACGGACCAGCTTGTCGCTGCGATCATCAATCAGCAAAGCCAGCCGATGGTCCGGATGCAGACCCAGCAGTCCACGAACAACACCAAGGCGACGGCGCTCCAGACCCTCAGCACCGACCTCACCAGCCTGAACGTGGCCCTGGACACGCTTACCATGAGCGGCTTCCAGGGCAACACCGTCACCAGTTCCGACTCCACCAACACCTTCGTGAGCGCCACCGCCTCCGGGGCCGCTGCCGGCCAGTACGATTTGACCGTGAAGAGCCTGGCCACCCGAGCCAGGCTTGTTTCGTCCACCTCCATGATGCCCAACAGCGCCGTGGGGACGGGGAACTACGTCATCACGGACATGGCCGGCAAGACGGTCACCGTCACCATCGACGCCACCAACAACTCCCTGGCGGGTCTGGCCGCGGCCATAAACGGCGCCAAGGACCAGGATGGCAACGCCAGTGATGTCAACGCTACCGTTATCCAGACGGGCGCAGACGGAACCAGCCAGCTGGTCCTGAGCGCCAACAATCCCGGCACGGGCAAGAACGGGGCCACCACCTTCTCCATCCAGATGCCCGCCGGCAGCACCCTGGATCCCGGCAATGCCGGGACCTTCACCTCAACCACCGCCTCCGATTCGGACTTCATCCTCAACGGGGTGGAGATGCACCGCAATTCCAACTCCATCAGCGACGCGGTCTCCGGTGTCACCTTCAACCTGAACCAGGCCCAGACGGACCTCACCAAGACCACCACCTTCACGGTGGCCCTGGACCAGGACGCCGCCGCCAAGTCCCTCCAGAACGTGGTGGACAAGTACAACGCCTTCTATGGCGACTACAAGAAGAACGCCGGCTACACCCAGAACGCCGACGGTTCGGTGACCACGGGCGTGTTCAACATGGACATGACGGTGCGCAACATCGTCAACATGGTCTCCAGCACCCTCATGGGCTCCCCCTCCGGCCTTTCGGCCACGGCGCCCTATTCCTCGGTCGCCAGCATCGGCATGAAGACCAACCAGGACGGGACCATCAGCCTGGACACCACGGCCTTCAAGACCGCCTACGCCGCCAATTCCAAGGGCGTCACCGACCTGTTCAACAACTCCGGCACCTCCACGAGCCCGCTCCTTTCCTACGTGAGTTCCGGCAGCAAGACCACCAACTCCCCCATCAGCTACTCAGTCGCCAACGTGAACGGCGTCCTGACCGGGACCTTCAACTACAAGGGTTCGGACGGGACCGACCAGTCGACTCAGCTAACCAGCACCGACGGCTATTTTTACGGCGCCAGCGGGACCGACCTCCAGGGGCTGATCGTCAGCGCCTCGGACGGGGCCTCGGGAACCCTCAATGTCTCCACCGGGATCTCCCGCCTCCTCCAGGACCTGAACTACAGCCTCAAGGACAATACGCCCGGGAACATCGGCGGCCTCATTTCCGATCTCCGCACCACCAATTCCAACCTCCAGCTGCGCATCAACCAGCAGCAGGATTTCCTGGCGGCCAGCAAGGCCAGCCTTGAAAAGCTCTATTCAAACCTCGAATCAACCGTCGGTCAGCTGCAGTCGGCAGGTCAAAGTCTTTCCGGAATCTAGGCCACGGCCCGCCGGACCACGCCAGGACATCAACCCAGGGGGGGACCCTCATGAACCCGAACTACGGCGGCTCTGCCGCAAACACCTACCTCATCCAGCAGATCAACGGCGCCTCTCCCGAGCACCTCATGTACATGCTCCTCGAAGGCGCCCAGAAGTTCCTGCTCCAGGCGGTGGCCGCCATGCGCCGCCGGGACATCGCCACCCGGGCCCGCATGGTCAACCGGGTCTCCTCCATCGTCGAGGAGCTGGCCATCCGCCTCAACCACGAGGAGGGCGGGGAGCTGGTCGAGAACCTCACCCGCATCTATGACTGGTGGCTCAAGGAGCTCTTCGAGGCCAGCCAGAAGAACCAGGTCGAGCGCCTGGAGGCCATCGAGCGCCAGGTGGGCGAGATGAAGCTCGCCTGGGCCGAGCTGAACCAGCGGCAGCTCACCCTCAACCAGCCCGCCATCTCCTCCCCTCAGGGAATGGTGGGATGAGCGACACCCGCCTCACGGCGTCCCTGGACGACCTGGAGCGCCTGCTCGGGTCGGTCCTGGACGACCCGGACCCCCAGGCGATCGCCGCCTGGCACGAGGCCTTCAAGGAGGCCCTGGCCGAGGCGGAGAAGGGTCCCCAGTGGGCCGGGATCGTCGAGCGGGCCCATGACCTGGGCAAGCGCCTGGACCAGCGCGTGGCGCAGCTCCAGGCCCTGCGTGGGGCCGTGCGCGAGGAGCTGGTGGCCCGGGAGAAGGGCCGGAGGGCCCTGACCGGGTACAGCCCCTCAGGAGCCCGCGGCCGGTAGCCACGGCCCGGAAAGGACTGCAACTCCCCCCCGGGAGTCGCCGCGGCAACGCCGCCTCCAGATCCCGCACGGGGGGTGCGGACCGGAGGCGGGCGCCGCGGAAACTCCCGGGGCCTGATCCCCT
>DBME01000185.1:0-2645 GCA_002298155.1 Holophagaceae bacterium UBA706
GGCCGTCGCCGAAGAGGGCGGGGAGATCCAGGAGGGGCGCCTGGAGGTCGAAGGGGGGCAGGGGGACGTGTTCGGAGACGACCTGGTCGGCGCCGGGAACGTCGCCCAGCACCCCCAGGAGGGAGGCGTAGGTCTGCAGGATCACCTGACCGCCCAGGGCCTTGACCCGGGGCAGGTACCGCACGAATTGCAGCGTGTCGCCCAGGCCCTGCTCCACCCACACCAGGAGGGTCCGCCCGGGGAAGGGACCGCCGTCCCAGGCGGGTTCGGCGAAATCCCGGAGGTTGTCCTGGCCCTGGGGCACCTCGAGGCGGGCGCCGAAATCCGGCCAGGCCTCGGGGAGCCGGCCCTGGAGAAGCCGCACGTAGGCCAGGTTCCACCGGGCCTTGGGGTGGCCCGGGGCCCGTTCCAGGGCGGAAAGGAAGGCCGCTTCCGCCTCGCCCAGGCGGCCCAGGCGCATGAGGGTGAAGCCGACGTTGAGGCGGAGTTCGGGCCGGTCGGGGGAGAGGGCCAGGGCCCTGCGGTCAGCCTCCAGGGCCTCCTCCGCGTGGCCCAGACGGCCCAGGATGCCGGCCAGGTTGGAGGTGGCCACCAGATGGCCCGGGTCCAGCGAAAGGGCCTTCCGGTGGCACGCCAGGGCCCCTTCCAGGTCCCCCTGGGCGGCCAGGACGCTGCCCAGGGTGGTATGGGCGGCGGGGTTCTCCGGGGCCTGTGCCAGGGCCTCCCGGCAGGCCTCCAGGGCCTCCCCTTCCCGGCCCAGGGCATGGAGGACGGAGGCCAGGTTGCACCAGGCGTCCGGTTGGTTGGTGTCCCGGCTCAGGATCCGCCGGTAGATGAGAAGGGCCCCCGTCAGGTTGCCCGACATCTGCTTGCCCAGGGCTTCGGCGAGCCAGGGCCGGACGTCCGGGCTGCTTTGGTCCATGGGCCCGCCTCCAGGTGCTGTGTTCAGGATAGCAATGATGGATCGGGGAGGAGGGTGCCCAGATGCTGCACGGGACCGGATAGCCAGAGTTCGCGCCAGCCCTCGCCCTTCAGGGCCACCGTGACCTTCACGGGGACGCCCCGGGGCAGCAGCCGCCAGGTGGTGATGCCCGTTTCGCGGGCCAGCCAGGCCGCCGTCACCGCGCACCCGGTGCCGCAGCAGGAGGTCTCCCCCTCCACGCCGCGCTCCCAGCTGCGGACGCGGGCGCAGCCCGGGCCCAGTACCTGCACGACGTTGACGTTGGTGCCGCCGGCCATGTCGGGGTGGTGGCGCAGGGGCCGGGCCAGTTCGCCCAGGTCCAGGTTCTCCACGTCGTCCATGGCGATGACCAGCTGGGGATTGCCCACCCAGCCGAAGGCGTGGCGCTGGGGGATGGCCGAAGCCATGGCCTGGGGCAGGGGAAAGAAGCCCGTGCCCGCGCCCGAGGGCATGAGGATGGCGACGTCAGGTCCGTCCCGGCGCAGGGTGATGGCCTCCCCGTTGGAGAGCACCTCCACGGAAGCGCCGCCCGGGGCATCGGCCAGGGCGAGGGCGGCGCGGGTGCCGTTGGAGCAGAACGTGGAGGCGCCGTCGGCGTCCCAGTGCTCCATGGTCCACGGCCGTCCCGGGACGGGCCGGCCCAGGAGGAAGAGGCCGTCCAGCTTCATGCCGGCGCAGAGGGCCCGGGCCCAGGCGGGCCCCGACGCCCCCGGAAGGTCGTCCCAGGCATAGGCGAAGGAATTGCCCGAGGCCGTGGCGATGGCGAACATCTACTTCCCGCCGCGTTCCCGGAAGGTGTAGATGGTCTCCCCCGGACGGGCGAGACCCTGCTGACGGGCGAGGGCCTCGTACAGTTCGGGATCCTTGGCGGCGAGGCGCTTGACCTCCTCGCTCAGTTCCAGGTTCGCGCGGCGCAGGCGCAGGAGCTGGCGCTGCTGCTCCCGGATTTCGGCCTGCCGCTTGTTCAGGCTGGAGATGCCGTCCGGCGAGAACAGGATGATGCCGGCCGAAGCGAGCCCCGAGAAGGCCAGGACGCCCCAGAGGGTGCTGGACTTGAGGAGCAGGGAGGTGTTCATGGCGGCCCTAGCGGTTGAGCCAGGGGCCGAAGGCTTCGGCCCCGGCGTAGCGCGCGGCGGCCCCGAGCTCCCATTCGATCTGGAGGAGGCGGTTGTACTTGGCCACCCGGTCCGAACGGCAGGGAGCGCCGGTCTTGAGCTGGCCGGCGCCGGTGGCGACCACCAGGTCGGCGATGAAGGTGTCTTCCGTCTCGCCGCTGCGGTGGCTGATGATGGCGCGGTAGCCGGCCTTGTGGGCCATGTCGACGGCCTTGAGGGTCTCGGTCACGGTGCCGATCTGGTTGAGCTTGATGAGGATGGCGTTGGCCACGCCCTCCTGGATCCCCTTGGACAGGATGGCCGGGTTGGTGACGAACAGGTCGTCGCCCACCAGCTGGATCTTGCCGCTGAGTTTGGTGGTGAGGAGCTTCCAGTTCTTCCAGTCGCTCTCGTCGAACCCGTCCTCGATGGTGAGCACGGGGTGCCGGTCCACGAGTCCGGCGTAGTAGTCCACGAGCTGGGGCCCCGTCTTCCTGCTCCCGTCGATCTCGTAGGCCTTGTCCTTGTAGAATTCACTGGAGGCGCAGTCCAGGCCGAGGAAGATGTCCTTCCCGGGCTTGAAGCCGGGC
>DBME01000185.1:2664-3410 GCA_002298155.1 Holophagaceae bacterium UBA706
CGAAGCCCCCTTCGTCGCCCACGCCCGTGGAGAGCTTCTTGGCCTTCAGCACGCCCTTGAGGGCATGGTAGACCTCGGCACCCCACCGGATGCATTCCCGGAACGAGGGTGCGCCCACGGGAAGGATCATGAATTCCTGGATGTCCACGTTGTTGTCGGCGTGGGCCCCGCCGTTGAGGATGTTCATCATGGGCACGGGGAGTGTGCGTGCCGATGCGCCACCCAGGTAACGGTACAGGGGCATGCCGCAGCCGTTGGCCGCGGCGGCCGCGATGGCCATGGAGGCGCCCAGGAGGGCGTTGGCTCCCAGGTTGGACTTGTTTTCCGTTCCGTCCAGATCGAGGAGGAGTTCGTCCAGTTCGGATTGCTGGAAGGGGTCCATGCCCTGGAGGGCGTCGTTGATCTCGGTGTTGATGGCTTGGACGGCCCCAAGGACGCCCTTGCCGAGGTAGCGCTTCTTGTCGCCGTCCCGGAGTTCGAGCGCCTCGCGGCTCCCCGTGGACGCCCCGGACGGGACCATCGCCTGGCCGATGGTCCCATCATTCAGTGTCACCCGGGCCAATACTGTCGGATTTCCTCGACTATCCAGGACTTCGAGGGCGGAAATTCGATCAATGAGTTTCATGGCGTATTCCGGGTCTGCGGGGTTGCTTCAGGGGCGGATGTGAAATCCGCCCATATTCGGGACGTGCTCTACTTCTTGGTGGCCTTCTTGGCGGCCGGCTTCTTGGGGGCGGCCTTCTTGG
>DBME01000353.1:0-253 GCA_002298155.1 Holophagaceae bacterium UBA706
GGGCCTCTCCACGGGCGGGTCCGGGGACTTCCTGGCCGGCATGGTGGCGGCGGGCATCGCCCGGTGGTGGAAGGATCCCATGCGGGATCCCGGCCGCCTGCGCCAGGCCGTGGCCGACGCCGTGTGGCTCCACGGGGCCGCCGCCGACCGGCTGGGGCAGGGGCCCATCCTGATCCGCGAACTGGGGCCGGCCCTGGCGGGCCTGCTCCGGGAGCTTGCCGAGGAGACTTCGCATGCGTGAAACCCGCGTCCT
>DBME01000353.1:272-4191 GCA_002298155.1 Holophagaceae bacterium UBA706
CCCGCCTCACCCCCCCCGGCGGCACCTGGCTCCTGAAGGGCCCCCTGGGTGCCGGCAAGACCACCTGGACCCGGGGGTTCGTGGCCGGCCTGGGCGGGGACCCCGACCAGGTGGCCTCCCCCACCTACGCCGTCCTGCACCGGTACGACTGTCCCGGGGCCCGCATCCACCACCTGGACCTGTACCGCCTGGGGGCGGCCGGGGCCTGGTCCCTGGGGCTCGAGGAGACCGTGGCGCCGGGGGACTATCTGGTCGTGGAATGGGCCGGCGGCCCCGGACCCTGGCCCACCCCGTGGGTGGCGACCCTGGACCTGGACGGCGAAGGCGATTCGCGCTCGGCTTCCTGGGAACTGCCCTGAAATATTAGAATTTCCAATAAATCCGCGGATATCTTGTCCACGGTGGCCGCTTCCCTGCACAATGGACCAGACCCCATCCGCAGGCGGGGGCCCCATGACGCACCGTGAGAAACCACCTGGCACCTCGGTCATCGCCGTGGACCGGAACTATGTGCCGATGATGGAAGTGGCGCGGCGCAAGGCCATACGCGCCGTGGCGTCGGGGCGGGCCATGGTGCTCAACCCCGCGAACCTGGACCGGCACGAGGATCTGCACGGCACCATCGTGCTCATCATCTTCCCCCATGCCCAGTCCTGTTCCGAGAGCAAGCTGCTCATGGGCCGCCTGGACCGGCGGGTGATGNNACCTGCCAGTACGAAGGCTGCCACAACCGCGCCGACACCATCGACCACATCATCCCGGTGTGCCAGGGGGGCCGCACCACCTGGCAGAACCTCGTGGCCTGCTGCCTCCTGTGCAACCAGGCCAAGGGCGGCCGCACCCCGGACCAGGCCGGCATGCGCCTCAAGAAAGTGCCCGAGGGACCCCGGGCCCACCTCTTCCGCCGCTTCGAAGAGATCCTCAAGGACGGCTCGGCGGCGTAGAATCGTCTTCATGAAGACGATCTCGCTGCGCGTGGACGTGGATACCCTCGAGGGTTCCCTGAAGGGCATCCCGGCCCTGCTGAGGATGCTGGACCGGCATGGGATGCGGGCCAGCTTCTACTTCAGCTTCGGCCCCGACAACAGCGGCAAGGCCCTGCGCCGCATCTTCCGGCCGGGCTTCCTCGCCAAGATGCGCCGCACCAGCCCCACGAAGCTCTACGGCTTCAAGACGATGATGTACGGCGTGCTCATCCCCGCCCCCATCATCTGGAAACGGGCCGCGGCCCAGATGCGCCTGGCGCGGGAGGCGGGGCACGAAGTGGCCATCCACGCCTGGGACCACGTCCAGTACCACGACCTCCTGGACCGCAAGAGCCGCGCCTGGCTCGAGGCATGGTTCCGGGACGCCCACGCCGCGTACGAGGACGTGTTCGGCGAGAAGGCCCGGGGCGCCGTGAGCCCCGCCTGGCGGTGCAACGACGCCACCCTGGAGATCCAGGAGGCCTATGGCCTGGACTACGCCGGCGACTGCCGCGGCTTCGAACCCTTCTACCCCGTGGTCAAGGGCCGCACGCTCTCGACCCTTCAGGTGCCCACGACCCTCCCCACCCTGGACGAGTACCTGGGCCTGGAGGGCAGGACCCCGGGCCAGGTGAACGAACTGGTGTGGTCCCTGGTTCGGGAGGACGCCCTGAACGTCTACGCCCTCCACACCGAAGTGGAGGGCGGCGCCCTGGCGGAGACCTTCGACGCCTTCCTGGGGGGCCTCCGGGACCGGGGGGTGGTGGCCCGCACCCACGCGGACTGGGTGCCCGAACTCAAGGCCGCGGGACCTCCCGCCCGGGAGATCACCCGGCGGGAAATTCCCGGTCGGGCCGGCTGGGTGAGTTTCGGCGGGTAGATGAGCCGCCATTCAGGCTATGCTGGAGGCTCCCCCATCGCCTGATCCTTCGCTTACATGCGAAGTGAATCCATGGAGTCGCCATGCATAAATCGTTGTCATACCTGGTCCGCCCCGGAATCGTCCTCGCGGCCGGGCTCGGCCTCGCCCTCACCCTCGCCTGCGGCGGCGGCAGCGTCAACACCCAGAATCCCGACGACACCCACGGCTGGACCGGGCCCGTCTGCCTGGAAAGCAACCTGATGTTCGAGTCCCGGTACCCCTCGGTGGCCATGGACGCCACCGGCAATGGCCTGGTGATGTGGCAGCTGGACCGGGGCGGGGTCAACGAGGTGTGGGGCAGGCCCATGTCGTCCTCCGGGGCCTGGGCGGGGGAAGGCAGCGTCTCGTCCCTGAGCGGCAGCCAGCAGGATGTGCGCACCGCGGTGGGCGGCGACGGCACGTTCATGTTCACCTGGGATCTCAACCAGGGCTCCACCATCAGCCAGGTGTACGTCAACCGCTGGGACCCCGTCCACGGCCTGAGCACCCCCCTCAACCTCAACACCGGTTTCGGCTACTACCCCGCCATCGCCATGAACGGCGTCGGCGACGCCTGCGTGGTGTGGATGGAACTGGGCACCACCTACCATTCGGTCCTGGCCTCCCGCTTCAACCACCTCACCGGGATGTGGACCGCCCCCGAGGCCGTCTCCACCACCACCACCGCCCATGCCGCCTGGCCCACCGTGGGCATGGACAACTCGGGCAACGTGGCCGTGCTGTGGGCCGAGTCCACCGACCTCACCAATGGACCCTTCTCGCTGGAAATGGCAGTTTACCGGGCGGGCCATGGCTGGACGGCGACCTTCGGGATCCAGGCCGGCGCAGGCCACGCCGATACCTACTACAGCCTCGCCATGACCGCCGCGGGGGCTCAGGTCGCCTGGTCCGAGAGCACCGACGGCGGCAGCACCTACCAGGTCTATTCCCGCCGCTACACCGCCAGCGACAACACCCTGTCGGCCTACACGCGGATCAGCCCCACCGGCGTGAACGCCTTCGAACCCACCGTGGCCCTGGACACCCAGGGCAACGCCATCCTGGCCTGGTCCCAGGGCGCCACCTCCCAGACGGCGGCCACCTACCTGTATGCCTCGTCCTACACCAATTTCGGGGGCTGGCAGGCCACGCCCGGGCTGGCCGTTCAGGCCACCGGCGGCCTCGGCGCCCCCAAGGTCGCCATGAACGCCAGCGGCACCGCCTTCCTGGTCTGGCTGCATTTCGACGGCAGCTTCTACCGGGTCGCCGGCACCCGCTACCTCCCGGGCTCCGGCTGGGGCGACGTGGGCTTCATCCAGACCGCCACCTCCAACAGCGCCTACTCCCCCGACGTGGCCGTGGGCGCCAACGGCCAGGCCCTGGCCAGCTGGTACCAGAAGGACGCTGCCGGTCTCCGGCACATCTACGCCAACCGGTACCGCTAGTTTCGTGACCCCCTGCACTGGACGGGCCACGGATAATTCCGGTTGATACCTTGGCCGGAGCCTCCATGACCTCGACGTTCATCCACGAACAGGAAGCCTACGATCTGCTGGAGCAGGCCGGAATCCCCGGCCTGCGCCGCGGTCTGGTACGCACCCGGGAGGACGTGGCCCGTCTGCCCTTCGCCCCCGGCGACAAGGTCGTCCTCAAGGGCGTGGCCGTGGACGTGTGGCACAAGTCCGACCTGGGCCTCGTGCGCTTCGAGGCCTTCGACGCGGACGTCGTGTGGGCCATCTGCCAGGAGATGGCCGCGGCCGCCTCCGCCCACGGAGCGTGGGTGGGCATGCTGGTGGTGGACATGGTGGCCTTCAAGAAGGTCTCCGGTCTGCCCACCGAGGCCTTGGTGGCCCTGCGCAAGACGCCCGAGGCGGGCTGGACCCTGGTCATGGGCATCGGCGGCTTGCACACCAACGCCTGGGGCGAGGAGATCAAGCCCTGCCTCTGGCCCGTGGCCCTGGTGACCCCCGAACAGGCCATGGCCGACTTCAAGGCCCACTACCTGGGCCGCATCTGGCTGGGCCTGATGCGCCAGGGCAGCCCCCTCACCGAC
>DBME01000030.1 GCA_002298155.1 Holophagaceae bacterium UBA706
CCGGCGGCAGCGGGGCCCTGGCCCTGTCCGTGCGCAACCTGCTGGAGCCCGGCATGCGCGTGCTGGCCGCGGCCCCGGTCTGGGGGCCGTACCACGTACTGGCCTCCGAGAACGGTGCGGAACTGGCCACCGCGTCCTTCCCCGCCCCCGGGGCGGCCCTGGACGCCGAGGCCTGGCTGCGCAAGGGACAGGAGCTCATGGCCGCCCAGAAGCGCCTCCTGGTCTGGCTCAACGACCCGTGCCACAACCCCACGGGCCGCAGCCTCGCCGCCGCGGACCGCGCGGCGCTGGCTGAGGTGCTCCGGACGCTGGCGGACCAGGGCCCCGTGACCCTGCTCCTGGACCTGGCCTACCTGGACTACACCACGGACCCCGCCCACGTCCGCGAGGCCCTGGACGACTACGCCCGGCTCGGCGAGGAGGGCCGGATCCTGGTGGGTGCGTCCCTGTCCATCTCCAAGGCGCTCACCCTCTATGGAGGGCGCGGCGGCGCCCTGGTCTTCCCCTGGTGCCGGGAACCCGCCCTGCAGGCGGCCCTGGGCGCCAGCTGCCGGGGCCTGTTCTCGAACTGCTCGCGGGCCGCGCAGTCCGTGCTGGTGCGCCTGGCGAAGGATCCTGCGCTGACCGCGGCCCTGCGGACCGAGCATGGCGCGTGGTCCAGGCTCCTGGAGACCCGGGCCCAGGCCCTGGACGGGGCCCTGCGGGCGCGGGGAATGGCGGGTGCCGCCTGGAAGGGCGGGTTCTTCACGGCGCTGGAGGTGCCGGATCCCGCGGGCACCTGCGCCCGGCTCCGGGCCGCAGGGGTGTATGTGGTGCCGCTTCCCGAGGGCATGCGGGTGGGGCTGTGCGGGCTGAAAGCCCGGGACGCGGACCGCTTCGCGGAGGCGTTGCGATTAAATATTAATTGAACCAGGCTTTGGTTTTCCGCACACAGGATTACCCGGTCCAGGGCGCGAACCTTGACTTTCGGCCTTCCGCCGGGCGTTCCGAGCGGAGATCCCCATGGCCCTGCGCCACGCGACCTGTTGGTTTCTTTATGGAATGACCACCCTGGGGGCCGAGGTGCCCGAGGGACACCGCGCGCCCCAGGCCGGCACCCAGTCCACCCAGTGGTTCTCCCGGGGGCTGGAACTGGAATTCGGCAACGACTTCGCCCTGGAGGTGGACGGCATCCCCCTGAACGTCCCCTCCCATGTGCGCGGGCCGGGCTTCCTGGACATGGGCATCGTGATCCCCGAACTGGCGGAGGCCTGCCGGTACACCCGGGGCTCGTACCAGGCGGTGCAGGGGCCCTTCGCCGTGGCGGGCTCCGCCGCCCTGGACGTGCCGGAGGCGCCGGAGCGGGTCATGGCCCTGGCCTACGGCGGGGCCCGCACGGACAACTTCGGCCGGTTCCTCCTCGTGGACCACCTGCCGGGGACGCGCACCACCTACGCCCTGGACGTCACCCGCAACGAGCGCCCCTGGAACGACCTTATGGGTTCGGCCCGGCTCAACGCGGCCTTCCGGCGCCAGGGCGAGGGCCCGCGGGGCCGGTGGACCTTCACCGTCCTGGGCTCCGAGGACACGTCCGACGGCGGCGCGGCCATGCCGCTGCGCCCCGCCCCCGACGCGGGCGCCGAGGATCCCCGGGCGGGGGATGGCACCTGGAACCAGCGCCTGCTCATGGGCTGGCGCCTGGTGCGGGAGGACGGGCCCTGGCGCACCACCCGGGCCGGCTTCTACGCCGGCGGGCACCACGTGCGCATCTGGAACAACTGGACCGGCTTCCTCAAGGATCCCGTCCACGGGGACCAGCTGGAGCAGGTGGACCGGAGGTTCTTCGTGGGCGGCAACACGACCCATTCCTGGGTGGTGCGTTCCGGCGCCCTGGAATGGACCCACACCCTGGGCTTCCAGGCCCGGTTCGACCGCGTCTCGGCCGCGGAGGCCGTTCCCACCCTGGACCGCGGGCGCCTGGCGGATTCCCCCGTGCCGGCCCTGGCCGGGCGCGCCGACCTCCTCCACGGGGCCCTCCTGGGCCAGAGCTCCCTGGCCTTCGCCCCCGGCTGGGAGGCCTCGGTGGGTCTGCGCCTGGACGGGCAGTCCAACCGCGCCACCCGCCTCCTGGGTCTCTGGACCCCCCAACGCCGGAGCATCCTGCTGGGCAGCCCCCGGGCCGGCATCTCCTACACGCCGGTGGAGGGCACGGTGTTCGCCCTCCAGGCGGGGCAGGGCCTGCGCGCGGGCGACGTCTTCCGGGAGAACCAGCCCCTGGTGCGCACCCGCAGCGCGGAGTTCACCGCCCAGACGCGCCCGGCCCGGCCCTGGGTGGCGAGCGTCACCCTGTGGCGGCTGGACCTGGAGGCGGAGACGCTCTTCGATCCCCTGGCGGACGCCTTCACGCCCCGGGGACCCGCCCGGCACCTGGGCATCGAGACCTACCACCAGCTCAAGGGCGGCGCCTGGCACGGGGAGGTGGCCTGGGGCTGGAGCCGGGCGGAGTTCAAGAACGAACCCGCGGCCCGGGACCGGGTGCCTGGTTCCGCGCCCCAGGCCGGCTACGCGGGGGTGGGGTGGAAGGATGACGGCCTGGGCGTCGACCTGAAGCTGCGGCGGGTGGGCCCTCGGCCCCTCACCCCGGACGGCGCCTTCACCGCGGCGCCCCAGACCTCCCTGGAGCTGCGCATCCAGAAGGACTTCGGCTCCTGGAGCGCGGCCCTGGAGATCCTCAACGCCTTCAGCCGGAAGACCTGCAACGCCGAGTACCACTACCCCTCGCGCCTCGCCGGCGAACCCGCGCCGGTGGTCGACTACCACGTCAAGCCCGCGGACCCCCAGGCCATCCGGGTGGAGGTCCGCCGACGATTCTGAGTGGACTTCCGGCCCGGATCTGGTATTCTTATCAACTGCGGGCATATAACTCAGCGGTAGAGTGCTATCTTCACACGGTAGAAGTCCCTGGTTCGAACCCAGGTATGCCCACCACCGACACAGGGCCCCTGGGTGACTCCGGGGGCCTTTCAAATGGAAGGTCGGACGTCCAGACCCGCGTTCCACGAGGAGACTCCATGCCTTACATCAACGCCACCCAGTTGCGTGCCGGGATGATCATCAACTTCGAGAACGAGCTCTGCCGCGTCATCAGCGTCGAGCACCAGACGCCGGGCAACCTCCCCGCCCGCATCGTCACGAAGATGAAGCGCCTCAAGGACGGCCTCAACCGCGAAAACCGGTTCGGCTCCGCCGACAAGGTCGACAAGGCCAGCCTCGAGCAGCACATGATGGAGTTCCTCTACGAGGACGGCGGCAACATCGTGCTCATGAACGGCGAGACCTACGAGCAGATGGAGATCCCCAAGGACTTCATGGGCGACGACGCCTGCTTCCTCCAGCCCAACATGCAGGTGGAAGTGGAGTTCTACGAGGGCACCCCCCTGAGCATCACCCTCCCCCCCAGCGTGGTCCTCGAGATCGTCGAGACCGAGCCGGTCATGCGCAACGCCAACGCCACCGGGTCGTACAAGCCCGCGAAGATGGAGAACGGCATCACCGTGGGCGTGCCCCCCTACATGGAATCGGGCGAGCGCATCCGCGTGAACACCGTGGACCGCACTTTCATGGAACGCGTCAAGTAGACGAACGAAAAAGCAGCCGAAGCCCCGGATTCCGGGGCTTCGGTGCGTACTGGAACCGCTTCCCACTCCGTGGCATCTCAACGGGAACCAAGGGGAGCGGATGAAGGATGCCGGGATATACTGCCTGCTGATCAGCGTCCACGGCCTGATCCGGGGGAACGCGCCGGAGCTGGGACGGGATCCGGATACGGGCGGGCAGGTGCTCTACGTGCTGGAGTTGGCCAAGGCCCTGGCCCTGGACGAGGGCGTGGCCCAGGTGGACCTGCTCACCCGGCTGGTTGAGGACCCCTCCGTCCCCGCGGACTACGCCCAGCCCGAGGAGGAACTGGCGCCGCACGCCCGCATCGTCCGTCTGCCCTTCGGACCCCGGCGCTACATCCGCAAGGTGCTCCTGTGGGACCATCTGGACCAACTGGTGGACCGGTACCTGGTCTTCGCGCGGGGGCTCCCGCGGCTGCCGGACGTCATCCACAGCCACTACGGCGACGCCGGCCTGGTGGCCCTGCGCCTCTCCACGCTCCTGGGCATCCCCTTCCTGCACACCGCCCATTCGCTGGGGCGTTGCAAGCGCCAGCGGCTGCTGGATGCCGGGGGGAAGGAGGCCACCCTGGAGCGCACCTTCCATTTCCAGCGGCGCATCCAGGAGGAGGAGGCGGTGCTGCGCGGCGCCGCCAAGGTGGTGGCGGGCACGGGGCAGGAGGTGCGGGAGCAGTACGGCCTCTACGCCACCTTCGATCCCGGCCGCTGCGTCATCATCCCGCCGGGTACGGATCTGGCCCGGTTCCGGCCCGCGGCCGCGGGCGGGTCGGAGGTGGAGACCGCCCAGCTGGTTGACCGTTTCCTGGCCCACCCCCGCAAGCCCCTGGTGCTGACCATCGGCAGGCCCGTGCCCAGCAAGAACCTCCAGGGCCTCGTGGAAGCCTTCGCGCGGGAGCCGGCCCTGCGGGCCAAGGCCAACCTCCTCGTGGTGGCGGGGCACCACCAGGACATCGCGGACATGGATGAAGCCGGACGGCGCACCTGGGAGGACCTGCTGCGCACCTTCGACCGGGAGGACCTGTTCGGCTCCGTGAGCTTTCCCCGCACGCACCGGCCGGAGGATGTGCCGGCCTTCTACCGCCTCGCCGCCCGGCGCCGGGGCATCTACGTGAACCCCGCGGCCTCCGAGAACTTCGGCCTTACGCTCATCGAGGCGGCGGCCACCGGCCTGCCCGTGGTCACCACGGACAGCGGCGGCCCCCGGGAGATCGTCGCCAACTGCCGCAACGGCCTGGTGGTGCCCCCGGGGGACACGGAAGGCCTGGGGGCGGCCATCCTCGAGGCCCTGGCGGACCACGCCCGCTGGCTGGGCTGGGCCCGCAACGGGCTTCGCGGCGTGCGGGAGGTGTACAGCTGGGAGGCCCACGTGCGCCGTTACCTCAAGGTGGTGCGCCGGTTGCTGCGCCGTGGGCGCAAGGCCCGCCGGCGGGACCAGGCCTGCCTGGAGCCGGAGGGCGGCACCTCGCCCTTCCTCCACGCCCGGGCCCTGCTCATCTGCGACCTGGACGGCACGCTTCTGGGGGAGGCGGAGCCCCTGCGCCAGCTCCTGACCTGGATCCGGGAGCAGCGGGGCGCCCTGGCCTTCGGCGTGGCCACGGGCCGCAAGCTGGACAGCGCCCTGTGGGTGCTCAAGGCCTGGGGCGTGCCCATGCCCGACGTGATCATCGGGGGCATCGGCACGGAGATCCACTACGGCTTCAGCCGCACGGGCGACGCCGCCTGGGAGAACCACATCCGCCAGGGGTGGCGCCGGGAGGACCTGGCGCAGGCGCTGAAGGACGTGCCCGGCCTGCGCCCCCAGCGGCGGCGCAACCAGGGGCCCTGCAAGCTGAGCTACACCGTCAAGCCCGGCCGCATCCCATCCATGGAGGCCCTGGGCGACCTCGTACACGGGGCGGGGCTGCGCGCGAACCTCATCTATTCCCGCCAGCGGCACCTGGACCTGCTGCCGCCCCGGGCGTCCAAGGGCCAGGCCGTGCGCTACCTGGCCTTCAAGTGGGGGATCCCCCTGGATCACGTCCTGGTGGCCGGGGATTCGGGGAACGACCGGGACATGCTGCTGGGCGACGTGCTGGGCATCGTCGTGGGCAACCACAGCCCCGAACTGGATTCCCTGCGGGGTCGGTCCCGGATCTATTTCGCCCAGAGGCCCTGCGCCGCGGGGATCCTGGAGGGGATCCGGCACTACGCGCTGCGCTTTCCCCTGGACCTGCCCGTCAGGCCAGATCCCGCCCCGGACCTTCCAGCATCTGCAGGGACTGGGTCGCCAGGGTGATCTCGGCGCTCTCCAGGTAGATGCCGATGCTCCGGCCGTTGAAGCGGGTGTCCACCAGGGACAGGCGCACCACCCCGTTCACCACCAGCTCGATGTAGCCGCCCCAGCGGATGAGCCGCAGGGAGTAGCGCCGGTCGGCGATGGGGGTGAACTCCCCCACCTGGAGGTTCTCGTAGATGTAGTTCTGGAACACCCGCTCCAGGCGGTTGCCCCAGGCCCGGATGAGGGCCTTGCCCCGTTCCGTGTCCAGGGAGATGAAGTACCCGTTCAGCAGGTCGTCCAGCCCGAAGACCAGCCCGCAGTCGCCCTGGCGAAGGGTCTGCCAGTCCATGTCCCAGATCCAGGAACCCTCCCCCACGGGCGCCGTGAAAAGCTCGAAGCCGCTGCGGCAGGCGAAGCGCATCCGGTCCCCCTCCGGCCCGCAGGAGGCCGAGGGGTTGTCGAGGCGGGACTGGAAGATCGACGGGGGCAGGGGGGTGGCGCCCCGGATCTTCTCCGGCCAGCGGTGGAAGCTCAGCAGCTCGAGCTTGCCGTCGGCGCGCTTGCGGAGCTCCTTGGGCGGGGGGAGGCTGCGGGTGCCGCTCTCCACGTTCAGGCCGTCGATGTAGAAGGTGTAGATCAGCGTCCGCTGGCCGTCCAGCATGGTGCGGGCCGCATAGTTGCCCTTGGGCAGGAGGACGTTGTTGTTGAAGGCCTGGTACTCGCCGCGGAAGGTCTCGCTGTACCAGTAGTGCACCTCCACGTCCTCCCGGATGGACCCGATGAGGTAGAAGGTCCCCTCCAGCTCCACCAGGCAGGGGCATTCGATGTCGTCATACATCCGGGGGTAGAAGAGGGGCGGCTCGATGACGTACGCATCGGGGGTGCGCCGCACCAGCCCCACGCAGCCCCGCCGGCTCACGGGCCCGCCGACCACCCGGGCGCACAGCAGGATCCATTCCTCCTCCTTGCTGTGCCAAAGGAAGGGGTCCCGGAAGGACACCCACCCCCGCTCGGAGTAGCCGGGCCCTTCGTAGTGGTTGCCGGCGGGCAGGAGGGGCAGGTTCAGCTCGTTCTCCTTGCGCCAGGCCAGCAAGTCCCGGG
>DBME01000291.1 GCA_002298155.1 Holophagaceae bacterium UBA706
GAGCGCCGTCGTCCGTGCCGACAAGATGACCGCCGCCGGCCACCGCTGGGCCGAGCTTGCCCGCCAGTTCGCCGATGTGTACGTCAACGAGAACTGGCACAAGGTGCAGGTGAACGCCCGCATGCTGCTGGCCGAAGTGCTCGAGGGCGACGACCTGGTCAAGGCCCTGGGCGACCTGGCCGCCTTCGGCGGCTTCGTGCCCACCTGCAGCTCCAAGCTGCGCGGCGCCATCGCCACCCAGCTCATCGAGAAGGGTTCCTACCCCATCGTGCAGTATTAAGTCACCGAAGCAGGAACGAGGCCCCGGGACCTTCCGCCCCGGGGCCTCCGCCTGTACGGTGGCGCCCGGGTCCCGCGGGACCATATTGGAAGGGGCTCTCCCCGCAGCTGTTCCAGTCGGCCCCGCCCCGGAGGCCGGGAGGTTCCACCATGATGCAGAACCTGATGTCCTTGGCCCTCCTGGGCGTGCTTCTGACCGTGGGGGGCACCTCGCCGCCCCCCGAGCCCGGGACACAGGCCCAGAGCCCCGCCTCCGGCTGGGTTGCCGGGGCGCCCTACCATGCGGGGGACCTGGTCAGCTACCTGGGCGTGACCTACCAGTGCCTGCGGGACCACACCTCCCGGGCGGGCCAGGAGCCCCCGGCCGCCCCGGACCTGTGGCGGGTCTTCTCCGGCGCCGACACCCAGCCCCCCGGGCTGCCCCAGGCCCTCGCCGCCGTGGCCGACGGACCCAGCCGGATCATCGTGACCTGGGGGCCGTCCCAGGGGGCCGGCACCTATGAGATCCAGGCCGACGGGGTGACGGTATCCGGGGTCCACAGCCCCTTCCTGCACAGGGACCTGCAGCCCGCCTCCGTGCACACCTACCGCGTGCGCGCCCTGAACGAAGCCGGCCAGAGCCCCTGGACCGAGCCCGTGAGCTGCACCACCGAGCGCGCTACTTCCGGAAGGTGAAGAACACCGCCCCGATGAGGCAAAGCCCCGCCCAGGCGTGGTTGAGGGTGAGCCGCTGGCGCATGTAGACCACCGCGAACACCGCGAACACCGTCAGGGTCACCACCTCCTGGATCACCTTGAGCTGGGGCAGGGTATAGCGCCCGAACCCGAGCCGGTTGGCCGGGACCATGAGGGTGTATTCGAAGAAGGCGATGCCCCAGGACGTGAGGATCGCCAGCAGCAAAGGCGCGTCCCGCTGGGTGCGGAGATGGCCGTACCAGGCGAAGGTCATGAAGACGTTGGACACCACCAGCATGGCGATGGGAAGCCAGGTGCGGACCTGCATGGTTCTCCCGTGTTCGTCCCATCATATCCCGGGGCCGGGGACTTCCTAGGCGAGCATGTACCTTCCGCACGTCGGGCAATAGTTGACCTTGGCCGCGACCTGCCTCCTGCAGCTGGGGCAGTGGGTGCGGTCGGCGGGAACCGTTTCGGGGCTGGAGTCCACGTCCACCTCGGAATCCCCGGCGGCGAGCCCGAGGAGGCCGCGCATCATCTTGATGCCGCCGAAGACGACGGGACCCCACGCGACCGCGTAGGTTCCGCCACCTCCATTGCTGGCCAGGGAGTAGGTGAGGCAGGTCACCAGGAGGCCGCCTCCGAACCAGAGGAAACCGAAGAACGCCTGCTTCTCTGCTTTTGTGTAGGTCCGCGCCAAGGGCTGCTCCTGAGGGGGGTAGACCACGTGTCTGGCTGGGGTGGATCCGGGATTATCGCACAGGGCTGATGCCGTATGAAACCGCTGCGGTCCCGCGTTGGCGCCAGCTTCCGCGGCGCGACCCCCGGCACATCCGCATCCGGGACAACCCCCTCCCATTACCGCGCCGCCAGATTGGGGCTGGTCCGCTTCATCGTTAGGCCCCCAAGTCCAAGGAGCCGGCGGCCAAGATCGAATCCAAAGATGGGTCTTGCGCATTTCTTTTTTGTATATACATTTTGGTGATGGAGATTACCTTCGACCCCGCCAAGAACCAGCGGAACATCGAACTCCGAGGCGTTTCATTCGAACATGCCGCTGATTTTGAATTTGAAACCGCGCTGACCTGGCTTGATCAACGAATGGACTACGGAGAGGACCGTTGGGTCGCCCTTGAGTTTATTGACGAGCGTCTTCATGCCCTTTGTTACCTTGAAACCCCGCATGGAATCCGGGTCATCAGTCTTCGAAAGGCCAACGAGCGGGAAAGGAGGACCTATGACCAAGCGCAAGCCCATGACTGATCACGATGGCGAGGTTCGTGAAATCAGGCCATCTGATTTGAAAGATGCCCGCCGGTTCGACCAGCTTCCCGAGTCCTTGCAGGCCAAGCTGAAAACCCGTGGTCCACAGAAGGCGCCTAAAAAGGAGCAGATCTCGATCCGGCTCTCTCATGAAGTCCTGGAAGGATTCCGCGCTTTTGGCGAAGGTTGGCAAACCAAGATCGATGCAGCGTTGCAGGAATGGTTGAAGAGCCATCGTCCTGCCTAACAAACGAAAAGCGCCGGGAACCCGTTGCCAGGGGCAGGACGCCCCGCTTGATGAAGCGGCCCCCGCCAATGACGATGTGCATTGGCGGGGGCCATTT
>DBME01000016.1 GCA_002298155.1 Holophagaceae bacterium UBA706
CTGCACCTCATGGGCCGCACCAGCTTCCTGGACCGGACCCCCGAGATGATCGCCGAGGAGCTCACGGCAGCCGTCAAGTAAGGGCTTCGTGACCTTTGACCGGCCCGCCGGGCGTACCATGGAACCATGCAACCCTTGCGATGGATCCTCCCGGCCGTACTCCCCCTGTGCCTGCAGAGCCAGGGTACCGATCCGGTGCCGCCGCCCCCGGTGCCAGCCCTGCCCCCGCCTTCCACCATCGCCGCGCCGGTGAAGGTGGACCTGGCGCCGATCTTCGCGGCGGCGGAGCGCACGGTGCCCATCACCCCGCCCGGGGTCGAGACCTGGATCAACCTCCCCGGCACCGCCAAGGGCAGCCCCGCCTACCGGTTCAACCTCTACCGGGAGCCCCTGTTCTTCGTGGTCAAGGGCAACCGGGTGCTCATGCACACCACCGTGAACTACTGGTTCGAAGTGGGCCTCCGGGTGGGCGACTGGGTCAAGCGCATGGGCTCCTGCGGCCTGCCCCCTGAAACCTACCGCCGGGTGCGGCTCGGGGGTGCGGCGGAAATCACCCTCAAGCCCGATTGGACGCTGGACCTCAAGGTCATCCCCGAGGACCCCCTGCGCATCGACACCTGCCAGATCACGTTCCTGGGCTACGACATCACGGATACCGTCCTGGCCGGCATGCGGGAGAACCTCCTCAAGGGTGCCGAAGCCATGCGGGGCCAGCTGCAGGACACGGCCAAGCTGCGGCCCCGGGCCGAGGAGGCCTGGCAGCAGGCCCAGCAGCCGCTGGAACTGGCGCCGGGGGTCTTCATGCTCCTGAACCCCGAGCGGGTGCGCCTGTGCCCCTGGACCAGCCAGGGCAAGACCCTGACCATCACGCCGGAGATCCAGATCCGGCCTTCGGTGACCCTGGGCGACCGCCCGGCGGTCACGCCCCGGCCTCTGCCCCCGCTGGACGTGAGCACCGCTCCCTTCGCCCCCGGCTTCAACCTCCAGATCGATGCCGACCTCAGCTATGCCCACGCCGCCCGCCAGTTGAGCCAGACCCTGTGCGGCAAGCCCTTCCAGACGGACAAGGGAACCTTCGAAGTCACCTCCGTGGCCATCCGGGGCAAGGATGGCTGGGCCTACCTGGACCTGGACATCAAGGGCCGGATCACCGGCCGTCTGACCCTCAAGGGGCGGCCCGTGTTCAACGAGCAGCTGGGCATCCTGAACCTGGAGGACCTGGACTACACCCTCGAGACCCGCAGCCTCATCACCTCCTTCGGCGAGTGGCTCTACCGCAGCACGCTGCGCAAGACCCTCACGGAGAAGTGCGGTTTCTTCATGGACAAGAGCCTCAAGGACCTGCGGGAGAAGACCCAGCAGGGCCTGAACCGCAACCTGACGCCCCAGGTCTCCCTGACGGGCACGGTGGACTCCTTCCGGGTGGCGCGGGTGGACGTGCTGGAGGACCGTTTCAAGGTCCTGGCCCGCCTGGAGGGCGTCGTCCAGATCGGCGTCAACCCCGATGCCAAGTGAGACTCCGGAGCCCCAGACGATCAGGGGAATCCTGGAAGGCTGGCTCGACGCGGCGATCCTCGCCGCCCTGCGGGTCCTGGCCAGGCTCTGGGTGCGCCTTGTGGAGCTCTGGCATGCCATCGGCACCCACCGCCTGCGCAGCCTCGCGGGGCTGGCGGTCCTGGCCTGCGGCCTCCTGGCGGGGATCCGCCTGGCGCCGGTGATCTACGGCCGCTATGCCCTGGTCCACGCCGCGGGCAACGCCGCGCGCCAGACCCTGCTCAAGGGGGAGGCCCGGGTGGTGGACGACCTGCGGCACCGCGCCTTCGAGCTGGGCCTCACCGAGGCCGCCCTGGAACCCGACACCTTCAGGCTGCAGCCCGTCTACACCGACGAAGGCGCCTGCTGCCAGGTCTCCTACGACTTCGTCCACGTCGTGAACTTCTACGGCCTGTGGCGCATGCCGGTGCGCCTCAAGGCCAGCGTGACGCGCCTCCAGGTGGAGCCGCTGCCGTCACCCCTCATCGAGACCGAGACCCCAGGCCCCGAGCCGCAGAGATACTAGTAGGCCAGGACCTTGCGCAGGCCTTCCAGCACCTTTTCCGTGTTGGGAAGGATCGCCCGTTCCAGGATGCGGTTGAAGCCCACCGGCGTGAACGTGGAGCCCACGCGGCCCACGGGCGCGTCCAGCCAGGAGAAGCACGCGTCGGAGATCTGGGCGGCCACTTCGCCGCCGAAGCCGCCGAACACCTTGTCCTCGTGCACCACCAGGGCCCTGTGGGTCCGGCGCACGCTCTCGAAGATGGTCTCGGTGTCCAGGGGGTTCAGGCTGCGCAGGTCGATGACCTCGATGCTCACGCCCTCGGCCTCGAGCTTGTGTGCGGCTTCCAGGGCGAAGTGCACCGGCGTGCCGTAGGCCAGGACGGTGAGGTCCGACCCCTTGCGGCGCACCCGAGCCTTGCCGAAGGGAACGGCGAAGTCCTCGGGGATGTGCGACTTGGCCTGGGCGGCGTTGTAGAGGAACTTGGGCTCCAGGAAGAGGCTGACGCCCCGGGAGCGGATGCAGGTGCGCAGCAGGCCCGCGGCGTCGTCCGCGAAGGCCGGCACCACGACCCGGATGCCGGGGATGGTGGTGAGGAAGCCCTCGATGTTCTGGCTGTGGTAGAGGCCCCCGCCGATGTAGCCGCCCGAGGCCAGGCGGATGGTGATGTTGGGGACCTGCTTGCCGCAGCTGCGCCAGGATTCGTGGGAGAGCTCGATGAGCTGCTCGGTGGCGGGCCAGAAGTAGTCGGCGAACTCGGCGCCCTCCACCACGACGCGGATCTTGTCGTCCAGGCGGGAGAAGCCGTTGGCCGTGCCGGTGATGAAGTCCTCGGCGATGGGGCCGTTGAAGACCCGGGACCGGCCGAACTCCTGCTGCATGCCCTTGGTGATGTTGAAGATCCCGCCCTTCTCCTTGTTGGCCACGTCCTGGCCCCAGATGAAGGTGTCGGGGTTGGCCCGGAACTCCTCCTTGAGGGTCTGGTTGATGGCGTGGAGCATCGTCTCCTGGGGGCCGTCCTCGTCGTGGAGCCCCAGGGGGAACACCGGGGAGACCCAGGGGGCCGGGACCAGGTGGTCGTAGATGGAGGCGGGGTCCGGGTTCGGGGCCATCATGGCCGCGTCGGAGGCCGCGTTGTAGGTCTCGAGGTTCGCCGCCTCCAGGGCCTGCAGCTCGGCTTCGGAGACGCCGTGCTCCAGGCAGAAGCGCCGGAACCGCGGAAGGGGATCCTGGGACTTGGCCAGGGCGAGCTCCTCCGGAGAACGGTAGAGCTCGTGCTTGTCGCTGTTGGAGTGGCTGCCGATGCGCACGCAGTCGGCCTGGATGATGGCGGCGCCGGCGCCGGAGCGGGCGTAGGCCACGGCCTCGTCCAGAGCCCGCTTGGAGTCGATGGGGTCCTTGCCGTCGCACTTGAGGATCAGCAGGTTGGGGAAGCCCCGGAAGTTGTCGCACACGTGCTCGTTGGCGGTCTGGTCGGACTTGGGCACGGAAATGCCGTAGCCGTTGTCCTGGAACACGAAGACCACCGGCAGCTTCTCCAGGCTCGCGCCGTTGATGGCCTCGTAGACGTAGCCCTCGGAGACGCTGGATTCGCCCTGGCTGCTGAAGACCACCGCGTCCTTGCCGTAGGTCTTCACGGCGCGGGCCAGGCCCACGGCGTGCTGGGTGTGGTTCCCCGTGCAGCTCGAGACGTTCTGGATGTGGATCTCGGGCTTGGCGAAGTGGTTGGACATGTGCCGCCCGCCGCTGGCGGGGTCGGTGGCCTTGGAGATGCCGTTGAGGATGATCTCCGTGGGCGTGAGCCCCGCGGTCAGGCAGGTGAGGAGGTCGCGGTAGTAGGGAAACAGGTAGTCCTGGCCCGCCCGGAAGGTGAGGCCCAGGGCGAGCTGGATGCCGTCGTGGCCCGCGCAGGGGGCGTGGTAGGACCAGCCCAGGGCCTGCTTGAGGTAGTTCGGGGCCTTGTCGTCGAGCACGCGGCCCATATGCATGGTCCCGTACCAGGCCTTGAGGGTCGCCGCGTCAGGGGCCACCTCCCCGATCCGGATGGCGGTGCCCACATTTTCAGCCTTGGTCTCTATCATCAACCGTCCTCGCGAAGGATTGCATTGCCCGCTTCGACCGCCCGGAAGGGCCGGTCAGTACATGATCACCCGGATGTCCGGGTCCACCTGGTCCTGCAGGAGCCCCTCGATGTATCGGAGCGTGCCGGTCCCCGAGCTGGGGCAGGAACCGCAGGCGCCGTGATAGCTGATCTGCAGCTCGTTGTCCTGGAAGGACAGGATCTCCACGCCGCCGCCGTCCCCGGCGAGGCCCGGCCGGATGCGTTCATCCAGCAGCTTGTTGATCTTCTCCAGCTTCTCGTCGTCGCCCAGGGTGGAGCCCGGCGCGGGGGCGTTGCCGTCCACGGCCTCCATCTCCAGGTCCTCGATGGCCTCGCAGATGGGGTCGATGAGGCCGCTCCATTCGTCGTCCGGCACCTTGTTGACGGTGACGAAGCGGTCCATGTAGAAGACCGAGGTGATGTGGCCCAGGGCGAAGAGGCTGGAGGCCAGGGGATCCCCCACCGCCGAACCGAAATCNNCGGAAGGACCGCGTGCCGGACCGGAGGATGGGCCGCTGGACGATGAACTTCAGCGCATCGGGATTGGGAGTGGGCTCGATGTTTACGACCTTGGGCATACGGGAACCTCGCCACCTGCTTGAATAGTTTACCGGAAATGTCGGGATTATCCACTGCAATCTGGGGAGGATCCCCCCGGCCCCGATAGAATGGGGTCTGGAGATTACGGATGTACGAAGCCCAACGTGAAGCCTGTGTCGCCGCCGCCCAAGCCGGGGGGCAACTCTTGATGACTTATTTCCGCAAAGTCGACCCCAAGACGATCTCTGAAAAATCCAAGCACGACCTGGTATCTGAAGCCGACCGTGCCAGCGAGGCGGTCATCAAGGCCGAACTGGCCCGCCGCTTCCCCCAGTACGCCTTCCTGGGCGAGGAGACCGGCGCCACGGGTCCGGCCGACCAACCGACCTGGATCGCCGACCCCCTGGACGGCACCCTGAACTTCATCCAGGGCTTCCCCCACTGGTGCGTCTCCGTGGCCCTGTGGGATCAGGACGGCCCCCTGGTGGGCTGCATCTACGACCCCCTGCGCGAGGACCTCTTCGTGGCGGTGCGGGGCCAGGGCGCCACCTGGAACGGGGCGCCCATGAGCGTCTCCGCCCAGGCGGGCCTGGACGGGGCCTTCCTGGCCACGGGCTTCGCCTGGCAGCTGGGGGACAAGTTCGCGGAGTTCTCCCGCACCCTCACGCCCATCTTCCACCGGGCCAAGGGGATCCGCCGGGCCGGTTCCGCCGCCCTGGACCTGGCCCACACCGCCTGCGGCATCTACGACGGCTACTGGGAGATGGGGCTGAAGAAATGGGACTTCGCCGCCGGTGTCCTCCTGGTGCAGGAGGCGGGCGGCGAGCTGTCCGACTGGCAAGGGAACGGCACCTGGACGGAGACCGGCATCATGGTCGCCGGCACCCCGGGGGTCCGCCGGGACCTGGTGGCCTCCCTCCAGAGCTGACCGTCACCGGGCGGGCCCGGCGATGAGGACGGAATAGGGCGGCAGCTCCGCCGGCAGGCCCTCCCCAGCCGGGATGCCGGCGGCCAGGAGCACGCGGCTCCGGGCGGGATCCCAGCCCAGGTCGGCGGCGGCCAGGGGGAGCGCGCGGGCCTCCCCGGACAGGTTGCAGGCCACCAGGACCCGCTCGCCCCCGGCCACCCGGAGGTAGCTCAGCAGGAAGGGATCCTGCGCAAGCAGGGGCTGGTAGCCGCCGTCCAGCAGGGCCCGCGTGGACCGGCGCAGGGCCAGGAGCCGGCGGTAGAAGGTGAGCACGGAGTCGGGGTTCCGGGATTCGGTTTCCACGTTGCAGGTGGCCGCGCCGGGGTGGACCGGGAGCCAGGGTTTGCCGGTGGTGAAGCCCGCGCCGGGCCCGCCATCCCACTGCATGGGGGTCCGGGCCCCGTCCCGGCGCTTGGCCAGGGGCCACCCGGTGCGCCCCAGGGGGTCCCGCACGTCCTCGGGGCGGGAGGGGTCGTTGTTCTCCATGCCCAGCTCCTCGCCGTAGTAGAGGATGGGGGTGCCGCGCAGGGTGAGGAGCACCGCCCCCAGGAGCTTGGCGATGTCCGGGTTGTGCACCCCGTCGCCGAACCGGGACACGGCCCGGGGCAGGTCGTGGTTCCCGAACACCCACACGGGCCAGTGCCCGGTGGAAGCGGTGGCCTCGATGCACCGGCGGAATTCCGGGGCCGACAGGCTCCGGGCCATGGCCAGCATGTGGCCGGTGGGCATCTGGATCTCCCCTCCGTCCTCCCCGTAGTAGGCCCTGAGCTCCGCGGCGGAATCCGTGTAGGTCTCGCCCACCAGCACCGCGCCGAAGGGGTCGGCCGCCTTGCGCAGGTCCCGCAGCAGCCCGTGGAGCTCCCCGAGCTTGTAGTTGTGGAGGTTGACCATGTTGGGATCGCCGAAGGCGTTGCGGCCCGGCAGCACCGGGTTGTCCCGCAGCAGCGGATCCTCGTAGACGGTGTCCACCGCGTCCAGGCGGAAGCCCGCGATCCCCCGGCGGAACCACCACCGGGTCATGTCGAGCATCTCCCTGCGCACCTCGGGGTTGCGCCAGTTGAGGTCGGGCTGCTGCCGGTAGAAGTAGTGGTAGTAGTACTGCCCCGTGGCCGGGTCGAGGGTCCACCCCGGCCCGCCGAAAAGGGAGAGCCAGTTGTTGGGTGGCGTGCCGGGCCCCTTTCCGTCGCGCCACACATACCAGTTCCTGCGCGCCGAGCTGCGGGAGGAACGGGAATCCTTGAACCAGGGATGCTGGTCCGAGGNNGAGGTGTGGTTCAGCACCAGGTCCAGCACCACCCGGATGCCCCGCCTGCGGCCCTCCGCCACGAGCCGGTCCATGTCCGCCAGGGTGCCCAGCCGCGGGTCGATGTCCCGGAAGTCGGCCACGTCGTAACCGAAGTCCACCTGGGGTGAAGGGAAGCAGGGCGTGAGCCAGATGGCGTCCACGCCCAAGCCCTGGAGGTAGTCCAGGCGGGAGATCAGGCCCGGAAGATCCCCGGCGCCGGAACCGGTGGAATCCTGGAAGCTGCCGGGGCACACCTCGTAGAAGACCGCGTGTCGCCACCATTGCGGATCCTGGACGCGGGAGGGGGGTTCGGCGTGGACGAAGCCCAGGCCGAGGGACAGCGCGGTGACAAGCTTACGGAGCATGGGACTCTCGAATGGGGTTCAGAAAAAAGGGACCTGCGATAGGTTTTGGAGCGTCACATCGTTATACCTGATCACGCAGTGGATGCGCGCCCGAATCGTCAAAATCCGCGCGCGTACAGCACCAGGG
>DBME01000211.1 GCA_002298155.1 Holophagaceae bacterium UBA706
GCGGTCCTTGGCGAGTCCGCGGGTGAGGGCGGCCAGGTCACCCGCGTCGGCGCTGCGGGACGGCGTCTCGCGCCGGGCCGGGCCTGGCGCGAGGATGGCGTCGATGCCCTTGGGGGGCCAGTCCAGGCGGACTTCCGGCGGCAGGGGGGCCAGGGATTGGAGCAGGGCCTGGCCCCGGGAGCGGAAGGCCGGGCCTCCCAGGCGCATGGCCACGCGCCAGCAGGGCAGGGCCCCGGGGAGGGCCGCCAGCCGCGCCTCCACCTGGGGGAGGTGGCGGGCCTTCAGGGCCTGGAGCGTCGGGCTGCGGCTCTCCAGCACGAAGTCCCCCGCCTCGTCGCCCTCCCAGGCGAGCCAGGCACCGGTGGTGAAGGCCTGGTCCAGTTCCTGGGCATAGGGCCCCCACAGCTCCAGGTCCTGCACGGGGGTCAGGGGCCCCCCGGGCGGCAGGGCCCGGGCGCGGTCCAGGGCCTCCCTCATGAGGAGGCGGAGGAGGTCGTTACGGGCCTCGGCGTGTGCGGGGTGGGCGCGCAGGAAGGTGCGGAGCTCCCGGATGGCCCCGTCGCGCGCGGCGGGACCGGGGTCCTGGGCGCCGAGGAGGCAGCAGGTCGCAAGCATGGGCAGGACCCGCAAAGGACGGATCCGCCGGAGGGGCAGGCTGGGGAGGATCACGCTCACAAAGGTCTCGTTGGGCAAAGGTTACCACGCACCTCGGGGGCGGGCTGGAAGGGGGGGCGGGGAGCCGTTTTGGTAAAAAAGGGGTGCCGTCCGCTGGAATGCTATTCCGCAACTCAAGGGAATGGAAAAGATACCGAAACGCCTTTCGATGGGTCCCCACCTCCGTTCCGGGGCGGAAAACAATTATTTACATAACTTAACAATTTTTTACCTTCCCCCGGTTTGGGAAAAATGACAGACTTCCAACACTTCTTCCTTCACAACCCAATAACAACTGTTTCCAGGGGGTACATCGTGAGATTCCTTCGGATCGCCGGGCTTATGCTCGCTCCAGCGCTTGCCTTCGCGCAGTACTACGGCGGCCTCCAGCCGACCAGCACCAAGACCCAGAAGATTTTCAAATACTCGTCCTCGACCACCTACTACGCCGTGGGCTGGTCCGACACCACCCACACCGCACTGTGGTCCGCCTTCACGGTCACGCCCACCACGACGCCCGTGACCACCTGCACGCGGCCCAGCTCCTTCGCGTCCGAGGCCGGCGAGAGCCCGGTCATCACCGACAGCGATTACAGCGGCACCGGCTACGACCGCGGCCACATGGTCCCCAACGCCGCCATGGCCTACTGGCGCGGCTGCACGGCCAGCAATGCCACCTTCATCACCTCCAACCTGTGCCCCCAGATCCACGCCTTCAACGCCGGCGTCTGGGAAAAGCTCGAGTCGAAGGTCGCCGGCATCAACGGCAGCAGCTCCTTCACCTACGGCCTCATCAAGAAGGGCTTCACCGTCTGGGTCTACTGCGGCCCCGTCATCGGCACCAGCGACAAGAAGGTCGGCTCCAAGGGCATCGACGTCCCCGCCAAGTTCTGGAAGACCGTCATCTGGAAGAACAGCTCGGGCGTCATCCGCACCCTGTCCTGGATGTACAACCATGACGGCACGATCCCCAGCGCCAACTACATGAACTACACCACCACCATCCGCGCCATCCAGACCGCCACCGGCCTCAAGCTCGTGGCCGACGGCTCCGCCCTGCTCGACCAGAAGGACACCTCCTCCTGGACCGCCGACGCCGGCGCCTGATCGCACCTGACCCCCCCGAAGGCCCCGTGGAACCGCCGCTGGCGGGATCCGCGGGGCTTTCGCCGTTCATGGACGGGGCGGTAGACTGGAGCTTCCCTTGAGGTATCCATGACCCTTCCTCGCACCCTAACGGCCCCTGGGCTGCTTTGTCTTCTCGCCCTGCCCCTGGCCGCCCAGGCCCCTGCCCAGGCTCCCCCCAAGGCCCCTGAGGATCTGACCATGAGGTATGCCTCGCCGGCCGGAGGCCACGCGGTCGTGGGGTCCGGGGGCACCGACAAGGTGGTGGATTTCAACTTCAGCCAGATGAAGGTGGCCTACCAGCCTCCTGCGCCGCCCTATCCGGCTCTCGCGAAGATCGCCGGCATCCAGGGCACGGTGGTCGTGGAGCTGACCGTCAGTCCCACGGGCATCGTGGAATTCGCCCATGCCATCCAGGGGCCTCCCCAGCTGCGCGCCGCGGCGGAAGCCTATGCCGTCCAGTGGCAGTTCCAGCCCGCCATGCTGAACGGCGTCGCCCAGCGGGCCCGGTTCCGGCTGACCATGCCCTTCCGCCTCCGGGGGGGCTCGAAGACCGCCGTCGAGAAGGCCGTGCTGGAGGTGACGGCCCCCGGCGTCGAATTCCAGGGCCTCGTGCCCGCGTTGACCGCGGAAGCGGAAGCGGCCCTGAAGAGCATCGGCGTCGTCCTGGTCGACGGCGCCTCCGCGGATGACGGAAAGACCCATCACCTCCGGATCGAAGTGGCACGGCCCTCCTATGGGGGCACCGGCGTGATCGTATCCCTCCGCTGCTGCTGGCTGAAGGACGTCCTGGTGGCCGCGAAGGTTACCGGCAAGCCTGATGTGCTCCGGCACTGGGCCCGGGAGATCATTCCGGGGCCGGACGCGGCCGCCTCCCTGAGGGATGAGGTGCGCGAAGCCGTCCAGTCGACGGTGATGCTGCCGCCGGCCCAGCCCTGACCGGGGGAGCTGCAGCGCTGCCTGCGAAGTGCGGGTGGCGCGAAGCCTGGGAATCCCTAGACTATTAACCAATTATTATTCTGCCCACCTTCCCAGGAGGCTGGACGTGCAGATCCCCAACCCGACACGCGCATTCCTTGTGCTTCTCCTGGCCCTCACCGGCTGCCAGCGCGCCCCCGTCACCGCCCCGCCCATGACCTGGCGGGTCGCCAGCGCCCACCTGGAGGACATCTTCGCTGAGATCCCCAACAGCTCCATCGATGATTTTCGCAAGGAACTGCCCAAGGAGGAGCGGGAGGCCGTGAACGCCTCCCACGGGGCCGAGGGACTTGAGGAGGACAAGGCCCACATCTACGGCGAGCCCGCGCCCGCGAGCACCGACCTCATCCTCCGGCGCCTGGCCCCTGGCGAGCGGGACGTGCTGTACGACTTCGGCAGCGGCCGCGGGTACTTCCTCATGCAGGCGCTGCTCACCACCCCCATGCGCAAGGCCGTGGGGGTCGAACTGGCCGCCTCCCGCGTGGCCATCGGCCGCCGGGCCCAGGCGCGGATGCAGGAACAGGGGCTCCTGGCCGGCAAGGTGCTGGACCTGCGTGAAGGGGACATGACCGAGGCCGACCTGCATGACGCCACCCTCGTCTACATGGATTCGGTGTTCTTCTCGGACCGGCTGCTGCTCACCATGGCCCGGCGCATGGCGCAGGCCGGGCATGTGCGCAGGGTCGCGATGATCATGAAGGGCCTCCCGCCCAACCCCTGGTTCGAACTGGAGGGGACGGAGCGCTGGAAGATGAGCTGGAGCCCGCGGTTCGGTTCGGACGTCCTGTTCTACAGACGCACGGCGGTACCGGCGGACTAGCTCTTCCAGCGGATGGGCGTGCCCTCCGGAAGCGAGGTGAGCAGCCGGACCTTGCCCTCCTGGGCCAGACCCCCCACATCCTGGAAGAGGCGGCCGCAGTCACCTGCGGATTCATCGGGGACCAGGACCCCCACCCAGGCGTCGCGGCCGGATTGCTTGGCGGCGTACAGGCACTGGTCGGCCAGTTCCACCGCCTCCTCCCAGGACTGGAGCTCGGGGGCCGCCTTGACCACGGGGAAGGCGGAGAAGCCGATGGAGCAGGTCTTCCGCAGCACCACGCCGTGCCCCACGTCGAAGGTGAGGTCGCGCACGGCCTTGCGCAGGTTGCCCGCCATCAGCCCGGCGTGGGCGCGGTCCGCGTTGCGGGCCACGATGAGGAACTCCTCGCCGCCCCAGCGCACGACGATATCGCTTTCGCGGCAGGCCTTCTGGATGGCGTCGCTGGCCTGCTTCAGCACCTGGTCGCCCGCGGCGTGGCCGTAGGTGTCGTTCACGTTCTTGAAATGGTCCAGGTCCACCATGAAGAACAGCAGGTCCGTGTTCCCGTCGTCCCGTGACCGGTCCGGCACGCGGTGCTGGCGGTTCACCCGGGCCAGTTCCTCCGGCATGCTCAGGCCCAGGAAGCGGCGGTTCTTGAGGCCGGTGAGGGGGTCGACCATGCTTGCTTCCTGCAGGGCCGCGTTGGCCTTTTCCAGGTCCAGGGTGCGGGCCTGCACCAGAGTTTCCAGTTGGGCGTTGCGGCGGTGGAGAATCCGCGTGCGCCACCGGTAGAAGAGCACCAGCAGCGTGGCGAAGCCCGCGGCCCCCAGGCCCATGGCCCACCGCGTGCGCCACCAGGGCGCCAGGATGATCACCTCCCGGGCGCTGGCCTCGCCGAAGGGGCCCATGCCGTAGGCGGCCCTCACCTCGAAGCGGTAGCGCCCCGGGGGCAGGCCGGTGTACCGGGCTTCCCGGATTTCGGTGGAGCGCCACGTGTCCTCGAAGCCCGCCAGCCGCACCTGGCAGCGCACCCGGGCCTCGTTCAGGAAGGACAGGGCCGAAAAGCGGAAGGTCAACGCGCGGTCGCTCCAGCCCACCTTCGGCACGGCGGTCTCCAGGGCTCGCCCGGCGCCGTCCTGCACCTGGACCACCTGGGTGGTGGGGCCCGGCGGCGGCGCCGGGTCCTGTCCCGCGTGGTACTGCGCCAGGCCGTTGGCCATGCCGAACCACACGTCTCCATTGCGGTCCGCCCAGAAGGCGTTGGCCGCGGCATCTTCGCCGGGCAGGCCCTCGCCGCGGCCGAACTGCTCCATGCGGTTGTCCTTCCAGCGCTTCATGCCCTGGGCGGTGCCCAGCCAGAGCGTGCCGCGGGCATCGAAGCCGAAGGAGTAGATGTTGTCCCCCACGAGTTCCGGCGGGCCATCCACCTGGGCGGCCACCTTGAGGCCTGTGCCCGCGGGCGTGAAGCGGGTCAGGCCGTGGACATTCCAGTAGCTCACCCACAGGTCGCCCTGGGGATCCAGGGCCAGGGCCTCGATCTGCAGCTCACGGAGCCCGTCGGCGAGGCCCAGGCGGCGCCAGGCGCTGCCGTCGAAGCTGAGCAGCCCGGCCATGCCGGCGCCCCACAGGCGGCCCCTGGCGTCCTGCACCAGCTGGTTGATCTGCTCCTTGCCATCGGACCCGGGAACCGCCACCGCTTTGAATTCGAAGCCGGCGCCCTTGCGGACCATGCGGTGCATGCCGTGGTCCATGGTGGCGATGTACAGGGCGCCGTCGGGACCGAAGGCCAGGCTGTTGACGGTGCTGGGGCCCTCGATGCTCGTGACCGGAACCGCGGTGAATGCCCGGCTTCCGGGTGCGCGGTACAGGAGGGCGTTGCGGGCCTCCTTGGCGTTGTTGCCGCCCACCCAGAGCCCGCCGTCGGGGCTCTCGGCGAAGGCGTAGAAGGAGCGGTCCTGGGTGCCCGGCACCACGGTCCACCCCTGGGCGGTGGTTTCGGCGAGCCCGCGGTTGGTGCCCGTCCAGAGCGTGCCCTCGCGGCTGCGGAAGATGCCCCACACCGTGTCCGAGGGAAGTTTCTGGCGCCGGGTCTGGGCCGTCCAGGCCAGGCGCCCCTGGAGGCGATGGACGCCTTCGCTGGCCACCCACAGGTTCCCTTCCCGGTCCACCAGCACGTTGGTGGCCCACTGGCTGGGCAGGCCCCGGCCCTCGGGCAGGACCCAGGACACGTCGCCTTCGAAGCAGGCCAGGCCGAGGTTCGTGGGGGCCCAGATCCGCCCCTGGGCGTCGGGCACGAGGAAGCCTTTCTGCACGGCGGCGCCGGGCAGGGCGCCGCTGAGATCCTGCGCGGGTCCCTCGAAGGAGGCGAGGCGCAGCAGGGTCCTCCGGCCGCGCAGCCAGATCCGCCCGTGGCCATCCTTGACCAGGGCCTGCACGCCCTCGTTGCGGAATCCCGGCGCCAGGGCCCGGCTGGCCCAGGGACCCGAACCCTGCCGGCGGTAGAGGATTCCCTGGGTGGCGGCGAGGGTCTCCGAACCGTCCGGGGCGATCCAGGCGGCCCAGGGGCTTCCCGTGGGCAGGCCGGGGATGGGTGCGAAGCCCGCGGTCCCGCCTTCGTAGACGCCCTTGGCCGTGGCCACGACGAGATGGCCGGAGGCGGACGCGCTCAAGCCCTCCACCGTCTCCTCGGGCAGGAAGGGGCCCTTCGCCGCGGGATCCGCCTTGCGCCCCGCCCAGGCCACGAGGCCCTTCTGGGTGGCCACCCACAGGCGGCCTCCGGGCTCCTGGCAGAGCAGGGTGATGCCGTCGCTGGGCAGGCCGTCGGCGGCCCCGAACCGTTCGAAGCGCACCCCGTCATAGCGGAACAGGCCATCCTCGGTGCCCGCGTAGATGAAACCGTCCTTGTCCTGCCCCAGGGATGTCACCGCCTGGTTTCGAAGGCCCTGGTCGGGCCCGTAGGTGCGGAAGGCATAGGTCCCCGCCACATCCTTGACCGCGGCGCGTGGCGGCGCCGCGGCGCCCAGCGCGAATGCAGCGAGGCAGGGAACGATCCAGCGATGGGGTCGAAGTAGGCACACGATGGCAAATCCTTAGTTCTGACTCAGTCTAGCGGTCTTTTCAGGGAACTGGCCGCCCCGGTCGGCTAGGATCATGCTTACCTGCTCCGGTCCCCGAGCCGGAGCATCTCCCGGAGGCACGAGGTGGAGGTTGTGCAGTGATCCTGGGCATGGGCCGTCGACTCCTGATCCTGGCCGCCGCGATGGCGCTCGGAACGTTCCCCGCCGCGGGAGGCCCGCCCGCGCGAGTGCGGCCGNNCCGCCGGACCTGATCCATGGTTGCGGACCTTCCCAGGCCCGGAGCCGGTCCCTGGTCTTTCGGAACTCGAGAAGGCGGAGGCCCGGGAATTCGAACGCGATCCCAAGGCCCCCCGGACGCCGGAGGTGAAGCTCCTGATGGACGCCTGGGCCGAGCAGCGCAGGCGTGAACGGGTAATGGCGTCTCTGCCGTGTCAGGCAGGGCCGGCGGACATCGCCTTGGGGGAGACGGCGCGTCTGGCCCTTCCGGAGGGCTTCACCTTCGTGGACGCGAAGGGCGTGGAAGCGTACTTCCATGCCCTGGGCCGCCGCGTTCCGCCGCAGGCTTCCTTCGAGACGCGCCTGGGCACGGTGACGACCACGGACCGCACCTGCCTGGCGGAGATCACCCTCCTCGTCCTGGGGCACACCGATGATCGCCAGCCGATTCCCGCCGACGAGATCCTCAAGGAATGGAACGGCCACCGCGGCGAGGCGTCCATGGCTCTCGACCGCTTGCAGCATCCGGATGCCCCCTTCGTGATGCCGAGGACCGTCCAGTGGCTCCTGCCGCCCGTGGTGGACCCGCGCCGGCACACCCTGGCCTGGGCCCGCACCGGGGATCCCAGCCTGGGCGAACATGACCTCTACAGCTTCGTCCTTTTCGGAAAGGACCGCTGCCTGCTCCTGGAATTTCCGTATCCGCCCGGCGCGGAGGGCATGGAGGCCTTCCAGGCCCGTCTCCGGCCGTTGCTGGACGGCCTGGCCTTCCTGCCCGGGTGGGCCTACGGAGATCACCAGGGCCCCGCCGGCAAGCTCACGATGCGGGTCCTGGTCCGCGGACCCGAGACAGCCGCGGAAAGGAAGACCGAGGCGCTGGGGGAGGTGCCGGCGGTGGCCGCGCGGAACGAGCCTGAGTGGGGCTACATCCTGGGTCTGGTGGCGCGGGTGGCCGGGCTGCTGTCCATTCTGGTGGTTACGGTCGCCGCCTGGCGTGCGAGGCGGAGGGCGCGGGTGCGGAAACGCTAGCCCGATCCGCCAAGAGAGGTCGACTCCGAAGCACCTGTGATCGGAAGCGGTTTCACCGGCGTTTCGCCGTTCCCCATGAGGTGGACGTAGGGTGGGAACGGTGGAGATTTTTACCCGGATACAATTGACATAATTTTACCCGGGTGTAATTATTCTCCTGGGAGCAGCCCCATGGAGAAGCAGCCATCTACCACCTACACCGCCTTTGACGGCGTCCGCCTCCTGGCCACGGGCCCTCTCCGGGATGTGGCCCTCGCGGTCAAGCACCGCCTGGAGGTGGACGCCACGGCCCGCATCCTGACCCTGAGCGACGACACGGGCCGTGTGGTCGATCTGGATCTCCGGGGTTCCGAGGCCGACATCCTGGCGCGCCTCGAGCCCCCCGCACCCGAGGACAACCGGGGTCGCGGGCGGCCCCGGCTCGGGGTGGTTCCGCGGGAGGTGACCCTCCTGCCCCGGCACTGGGAATGGCTGAATGCCCAGCCCGGAGGCGCCTCGGTGGCCCTCCGCAAGCTCGTGGAGCAGGCCCGCCGGTCCGGCCAGGATGATCGCAAGGAAGCCCAGGAACGGACCTACCGCCTCATGTCCACCCTGGGCGGCGATGAGGCGGGCTATGAGGAAGCCCTCCGAGCCCTCTATGCGGATGACGCCGCAGCGTTCACCCGCCACCTCGGCCCATGGCCCGCAGACATCCGCAACCACGTTCTCCGGTGCGCGCAGGGAGCCTTCTCGCCGCGCGCCTGACCCAACTTTTCAGGAGGATCCCCATGGACGGTCCCGTCGACCGCAAGGCGGCGCTGCGCGCCTACAAGGAACGCAAGCCGCGGCCCGGCGTCTACGCCGTGCGCCACATCGCCTCGGGCCGCGCCTGGGCCGACACCGCCCCGGATGTGGACACCCGGCGGAACGGCCTCTGGCACTGCCTCAACGACGGCCGCCACCTCGACAAGGTCCTCCAGGCCGCATGGAGGGAGTCGGGCGAGGCCGCCTTCGCGTTCGAGGTACTGGAAGTGATCGAGGAGCCCATGGAGCCCGTGTTCCTGAAAGATGCGCTGAAGGCCCTGAAGGCAAAATGGGCCAAACGCCTGGAGGGAACCGCCGCCGCCGGTTGAGCGCACGGTGGCCGGGGCGGGATGGAGGGGATGGAATCGGAACCCGGAAGTCCATCCGAACCTGATAGGGTTTTAAGCATCCCCTCAGGAGCGAACATGCTGCCTTTCCCCTTGGCCGCCTTGGTACTGGTGGCTCCGCCCTCCCCGGAATCGCCCAGGGCCCTTGATTCCTTCGCCGATGAGGCGGTCAAGAAGTTTGGGGAAGGGGATCTGGACGGCGGCTTCCGGCTGCTGGACGCGGCCCAGAAGGCCTACCCCGGTGAGCCGAAACCCCACTGGATGCGAGGTCAGGTCTACCTGGCCATGGCGGGGAAATCCATCCCCGCAGCGGCGGCCTGGTACCGGGTTCGGGCGGAGGATGAGCTGGAGACGGTGTACTGGAACCGGGCCACGACCCATGACGAGAAGGTCAACCTCCAGATCCTCCTGGACGACATCCACGACGCGGACTATCCGGCGGTCATGTCACGCGATCCCAAGGCCCTCGAGGCCTTCCAGGAGGCGGAGAAATTCTTCGGGGCCAAGGAGTACGAGAAGGCCAGGGCCGCCTACAAGAAGGCCCATGCCCTGGATCCCCACTTCGTGATGGCGATGCTCTACGTGGGTGACACCTTCACTCAAGACCTTGGGCAGCCGGAGCCCCTGAGCTGGTATCGCAAGGCCGCCGAAGCCCAGCCCAACTACCCCAAGGCCTGGCGCTACCTCAGCGACGGCTGCATCGAGGCAGGGAAGCTCGATGAAGCGGAGGACGCCCTCCTGGCGGGTCTGGCAGGTCACCCAGGGAACCGGCTGTTATGGATCAAATTGGCGGACCTGCGGGAATACAGGAAGATGCCCCTTAGGAAATTGCCTTTCGATCCTCCTTTCGAGGCCTTCTGGAACAAGGACGGCCAGTTGAACCTGAAGGCAACAACCGAATTCCTCGGCTTCTCGGGCAAGACGATCTGGCCGGCGCTCCTGGGTGGCATTCTGGGAAGCGCGAAGGTGGAGGTGAAGAACCAGGGCCAAGGCGCGTCGCCCATCGAGACCGCCTTCCAGAAGGAACTTCTGTTCTGGACCATCGCAACCGAGATCCTGGAGACCGAAGCCAAGAAGTCCGGCCAGCCCCCGCAGGACCACTACCTGGGCGAGTTCCTGCGGTTCAAGAAGGAAGGCCATCTTGAGGCGGCCCTGTTCGTGCTGCGCTACCAGGAGGCCTTCCGCCCCGACTTCGAGGCCTGGAAGAAGGCGCACCCCGGTGGCGTGCAGGCGTTCATCCGCGAATACGGCTACAGGCCTTAGGACCGCTGGCCGAACGGAGTCGGGCCGACAGCGGTCCCGGGGGCTGCAAGGCGCTTGGTTTCCCTTGATGAGGTGATTTTTCAACCCTCCCAGTTCTTCGGGAGGCGGCACGCCTTGAGGACTGCCTTGATGTACCTCCTCCCGACGCGGGCAGTTCCGATTTCCGCCTCGTTCACGAAGGATTGAGGGCGCTCCAGCCTGCGCGCTAGGTCCGCCTGGGTAAAGCCCTGCGCCTCGCGGGCCTTTCGCAGGCTGCCGCCGATGGACTTCATGGCAAATGGCACCGCGTCAACGCGCCCGTTGGGGCCTCCAACCAACCGGTCGAAATCGGCCTTGGAGATTAGGACGAATTCCTCACCGTTGATAGTGATGATCGGTGGCTTCATTTTCTTCTCCTGGTATTCAAACCCCGTGGGCAAACGGGTCAAGGCCCGACCGGAACGATCTGCATCCCGTTCACCGGTGCCCGGGGATAGGCGTCGGAGGTGGTGGAGGGGATGGCGGTGAGGTTGAAGCCATTGGCGGACAGGTGGAACCTCACGTAGTTGCCTTTGGAGGAGGCCGCCTGGGCGAAGGCGCCGGTGAAGTTGGCGCCCCCGGCGTCGATGGCGGTGATGCTGGTGGTCGTGACCCCGGTGCCGCTGATCTGGTAGATCCCGTTGCGGGTGGCGCCGCCGTTGTCGCCGTCAAGGTAGACCAGGACGTCGTAGCCGCCGGCGCTGGCGGGCAGGCCCGCAACCCGGATGATGGTGTTGGCGCCCACGGCATCGAGGTAGCCGGACATCATGCGGCCGTCCTCCGTGGCGGGGACGCTGGGAAGACTCCACACGCCGCTGGCTGCCCAGGTCAGGGTGGCGCCGGTGCCGGCGCCCTTCTCGTCCACCAGGGAGAGCGGCGTGCTCTGGGCTGCGCCAGGCGCACTGTTCCAGTGGGAGCGGGGCACCGTGCCGGCCACGTCGGAAGCGGCCATGACCGAGGCCCGGCCCACGAAGTCGATGCTGATGACCTTGCCGCCGGAAGGGGCGGGTCCCGCGAAAGCCGCGGAGATGGTGTGGTTGGCCATGACGTTGGAGAAGGTGTAGGTGGGGAGGGCTCCCTTGGAAATGCCATCCACCGTCACCAGGGAGAGGGAATACCCGGAGGCGGGCGTGATGGTGAAGGTCTGGGTGCCGCCGGAGGCCACGTTCACGGCGCCGGAAGGGGAGATGGCTCCGCCCGCTCCGGCGCTGGCGGTGATGGTGAAGCGCCCCGGCGTCGCGAAGGCGGCGGCGATGGTGTGGCCGGCGGTGACGTTGCCGAAGGTATAGGTGCAGATCGGTCCCTGGTCGACCCCGTCCACCACCACGCTGGAGACGGAGTAGCCCGGCGCGGCGTCCACGTTGAAGGTCTGGCTCCCGCCCGCCGCCACGTTGACGATGCCGCTGGGGCTGATGGTCCCGTTGGGCCCCGCGCTGGCGGTGATGGCGTAGGCGGCCGAGGCCACCCCCGCCCCGCCTCCGTTCCAGATGCTGTCGATGGGCACGGCCTTGGCCGCGGCGCTCGTGTGACCCAGGCCGTAGAGGTCCTCCAGGGTCCGAAGGATCCGCGCCGGCTCCACCCGCTCACCATAGACGCCAGGACGCACCATGGGGCCGCGGAAGAGGGTCACGGTGCGGTCGGCTTCTCCCGGAAGCCCGCCTTCCCGCAGGACCACCACCAGCAGGCCCCGGTGCGTATCCGCCCACCGGACGTAGGACTCCAGGTGGTCCCGCNNGGTCCGCTGCGGGCACCCCGCCACGGTGCAGGTTGTGGTCCAGGTTGGGCACGACGATGGAAACCGTTGGCAGCGCCGCGAAGTCCTCCCCAGGGAAGCTCGTGAAGGGCTGGCTCGCGGTGGGCGGCACGTCGGCGGATCCCGCCCAGGGGTTGTGCTCGCGGGTGTAGGCGCCCGCCCCCGGGCCGGTGTAGCCCGCACAAGGAAGGCCCTCGGCGAACCCCGTGAAACCAAGGCCGGCCGCGGAGAGTTCCCCGCAGAGGCTGGGCGTCATGGCGGAACCGGCGCCCACGCACAGACGCGAGCCGGAGAAGAGCTCGAGATCCATCTCGCCGCAAGGGCGCCCCGCAGGCGCGGCGCCGGTCATGAGGGCGCCGGCGGAGGCCAGGGAATTCAGGTAGGGGGCTTCACCCGAACCCACCAGCTTCCCGCGCCCGCGGCCATCCTCAAGGACGATCACCACGCGACTGGGGGGCTGCTGAGGCAGGGCGGCCGTGACCCGGGAGCCGGGAAGGGCGGACGCGAAAAGGGTCAGAAGCCCCGCGAGGGGCTTGGCAAGGCGCATGGAACACCTCCGTCGGATAGGAATCTGAAAAGGAATATTTATAAATAAAATCAATCACTTGCGGATCGATTTCCCCCGATCCTAGTGGGTTTCCCGGCGCGCGTCATCCCCTTTCATCCGATCGGATCACCTTGATCGGAACGTCATTCCGATGTGCGTCCCCCCGGGCTCACGGCGCGCCACCAGGGACTCCGGGGCCGCCGGCGGCATGGCACCGGGATTGCACACCCCTGCGTTCCCGCCCGGAGTCGCCGGGGCGCCGGATGCGGGAGCGGCCCTGCCAGGATTTCAACCGAGCCCCGGCGCCACGGAGACGAGAACCCATGGACCTGAACGATTTCTTCCGGATGCGCACGGCGATGGGGGCCCTGGCCCTGGCGGCCGCACTGGGGCTCCCGGCCCGCGCCCAGGAGGCCGCGCCCCCCTGCGGGGCCGAGGACCTTCCTGCCGCCTGGCTGGCGGACCCGGTCCTGGCGCCGCCCGCCACGGTCGCCTTCCAGCGGAGCACGGCGAGCCTCTTCAATCCCGAGCGGGGCTTCGTGGACTCCATCGACATCCTGAGGACCTCCGACTACGGCGGGCNNGAACTGGACGCCTATCGGAATTCGCCCCTGGATTCCACCTTCCTGTCGAACCTGGATTCCGCGCTGGCCAGGGTGCGGACGGGTGGCGTCAAGGTGTTCCTGCGGTTCACCTACAACTTCGCCGGCTCCGGCGCGGATGCCCCGAAGAGCGTCATCCTCGGCCACATCTCGCAACTGGGACCGATCCTCACGAAGTACGCCGACGTCCTGGCCTTCATGCAGGCGGGCTTCATTGGCGCCTGGGGGGAATGGCACGACTCCTCCAACGGCCTGACCAACGACACGGACCGCAGGGACATCCTCTTCGCGCTCCTGGCGGCCCTTCCCAAGGCGACGATGGTGCAGCTGCGCTACCCGAGGGACAAGGGGCAGATCTTCAGCACCACCTCGCCCCTCACCCCTTCCACGGCCTTCACACAGACCAACCAGGCCCGTGTGGGCTTCCACAACGACTGCTTCCTGGCGGATTCCTCCGATGGCGGAACCTACCCCTCGGGATCCGTGAACTGGAAAGCCTACATGGCGGAGGACGGGCGCTTCGGCCCCGTGGGTGGGGAGACCTGTGCCCTGGATTCGCCGCGCTCTGACTGCCCGACCGCGCAGAGCGAGCTGCGCACCATGCATTTCAGCTGGCTGAACCGGGACTACAACCCCGACGTCATCTCCAGCTGGAAGAACCAGGGCTGCTATGACGCCATCGCCCAGAACCTCGGGTACCGCTTCGTGCTCACCTCCGCCACCTACAGCCAGGCGGTGCGGGCTGGGCAGGCCCTTTCGCTCCAGGTGAACCTGGTGAACGAAGGGTTCGCCGCCATGTTCAACAACCGGCCGGTGCTGCTGGTGCTGGACAACGCCAGCACGCGGGTGGAGCTGCCCCTGCCGGTGGCGGCCGTGGATCCGCGGCGGTGGGAAGCCACGGGGCCGATCCAGGTGAACGCGTCGGTGACGGTGCCCGCCACCCTTCCGGCGGGATGCTACCGCCTTTCCCTTTGGTTGCCTGATCCCGCGCCGGGGCTGCGCCTGAACCCGCTCTACGCCGTGCAGTTCGCCAACGTCGGAACCTGGGACGCCGCCAAGGGTTTCAACGTGATCGCGCCCCGGTTCGCGGTGCTGGCCCCCTGAGGGTCCGGAACATTTCTGATTGCTAGTTCATACCTCTGCCAGGGGAGCATCCCTGTTACGGAGGAAAGACCATGGCAACAACCCAACGAACCTTGCCGCGCCCCGCCTGGCTGGCGCTGGTGACCCTGATGACCCCGCCCCTGGTGGCCGGCAACCTGCCTTCCCGCGCCGTGAAAGGAGGGATCGTTTTAGCCGTCCTGGCCGGGAAGGCCGCGGGCGTGGTCCCTTCCGAAGTGGATCGGGGCCTTCTGGGAAAGGCCCTGGAAGCCTATCCCAGCAGGGAGTGTCCCGGTGCCGGCGACAGGACCTTCCAGGAGGCGGCCAAGCACTGCGCCCCGGGTTCGGCGCGGCCGTCACGCCCCTCGGCCGATGAGTCGGTGAGCCTGGCCCTGCGGATCGGCAACGGGGCCATGGCGGAGGAATACGTGGCCTCCGCTCATGCGGGAGTGCAGGACCTCGAGGACTGCGTATGCCTCGCCCTGGCCGGTTTCGTCCGAAGCTCGGCGGAGGACCGGGTGGAGGTGCTGTACACGCGCCTCCAGGAGACGGATGTCATGGCCAAGGACCTCCTGGTGGGAGGGGTGGGGGAGGCCCAGGGCGTGCAGAAGGCCGGCTGGGCCTATCTGAAGGTCCACCCCGAGGGGTGGAATGAGCCGGATTCCTGGGCAACGGCCGCCTCGGACGAGGACATCCGATGGGCCGAACGGCCCGACATGGCCGGCGACGTCGCCGAAACGATCCAGGTTGCCGTGCGCAAGCACCTGGAGGTCATCCGGCCGCTCCTGAAGCACCTGAAGGCGGAAGTGAAGGCGAGGGCCAAGCAGGCTGCCAAGACAACCCAGGCGGCCGTATCCACCCCGGCCACCATCCTGGATCACGGTCCCCCTGCGCGGGACGCGGATGAGGGCATCGGGCGTTGATCCGGCTGACGGAAGAGGCCCCCAGGTTCCGCCCAAGGG
>DBME01000075.1 GCA_002298155.1 Holophagaceae bacterium UBA706
GGTGGTGGCCCTGCCGCGGCAGGTGGCGATGCAGCCGCAGCAGCAGCCGCGGCCGCCGGTGGACCCGGTGGCGGTGGACCTGCCGCGGCAGGTGGAGATGCAGCCGCAGCAGCAGCCGCGGCCGCCGGTGGTCCCGGTGGTGGTGGTCCAGCCCCGGCTGGTGGGGATGCGGCCGCAGCAGCAGCCGCAGCCGCAGGTGGCCCCGCGGATGGCGAAGCCGCCGACGACGGTGCGGCCGGCGGTGGCGGAGGCATAGACAATCGGCCTGCACCGCCCCCGGGAGTCGAGGGTTTCCTGCCCTCGGCGCCCCTGGTGGCGCGTGGGGAGCGGGTCAGGCTGACGTGGCGCCTCGAGGCCCCGGCCACGGAACTCCGGCTGACGGATAACGTTACGGGCCTATTCGCAGCACTGGCCCCTGACGCCACGTCCTTCGACACACCTGCCATCCGGCGGAGGCATATGTTCACGATCACGGCCACGCACGGCGCTGGCGATGCGCCGCGCTACCAGACCATGGCCACCCTGGATGTGGCCGCGCGGGGAATCGAACCGGTGGCCGGAAGCCTGACCGAACTCCCCGACGCCGTGGACGGCACCCCCGATGAGGCCCGGTTCCGTCAACCGGCGGCCCTCGCCATCAACAATCTCGGCTCGATCCTTGTCGCCGACACGGGCAATCACGCCATCCGTCAGATCTTCTCGACGGGCGACACGATCACCGCGGCCGGCGCCCTGGGTGCTGTCGGCGATATCGACGGAGAGGAACTGGACGCAAGGTTCAATGCCNNGACGGCATCGTCCTAGACCAGGGGACGGGGGCGCTGTTCGTCCTCGAGCCGGAAGCTCGGAGGATCCGGGTGATCGAGCCCATGGGCCAGGTCCGGCTGGGCCGTGTCTTCGCGTCGGCTCCCGCGCTCCTGGGCGGTTTCCCCGCACCGGGCCCCTTCGCCTTCGTCACCACGATGCAGGATCCCGTCGCGCCGGCACTCCGGGTCGTCGCGGCCTTCCCCATCGCTGGTCCGCCCGAGCGTATCGTATCGGGGGTCGCTCCCCTGGCGGTCGCCGGCGAGCCTTCGGGCCGGCAGGTGCTGGTCCTGACGCGGGCCTCGGTGGGCCAGGCCTACTGCATCCGCCGCTACACGCGCCCGGACATCGACGCCCAGGAATGGGATCTGACGAGCCAGGTCGTGTTCGGCCCCGATGGCAATCTCGGCAACGATTGGCCGATGCCCGACCTCCGCGGCATGGTCGTGGATGGGCGCGGCGTGATCTTCCTGCCGGACGCCGCCAATGGCCTGATCTGGAGGGTTTCGCAGGATCTGGCCACCGTGGTGCCCATCGCGGGCCGGAGACCGCCCGAAGGCACCGCGCCCTGGGATTTCCCCGCGGACGCCTACCGTCCTTCGGCCATCGCCGTCACGCCCGACAACGATCTGGTGGTCATCTCGGGCAATGCCGTGCTGCAGATCACCCAGCCCGATGATCTTGCCGTGCCAGCGGCCCCCCCCGCGGAGGCCAAGGAAGAGAAGGAGGACAAGGGCGATTACGCTCCGCCCCCTGATGCGCCTCCTCTCGGAGACCTTTTCGGCGGCGAGCAGGGCAAGGGCGATGCCAAGGATGCCAAAGAGGTGTTCGAGATCCGGGATTTCCGTCCGCTCAAGATGTCCGTCGAACCCGACGAGGCCACGGAACTCCGCTGGCGGATGGATGGGGCCGCCACAGGCTTCACGCTCTGGCGCAGCAGCCTGGGCGAGCTCCCCATGGAACTTGCCGGCAACGTGGACCATCACGCCGTGCAGGGCATCCGCCGCCGCGAGACCTTCCGCCTCACGGCCGTGAAGGTGCACCCCGGAACCGGCGAACGCACCCGCATCTTGGCGGAGACCACCGTCGGGACCCAGGGCATCGACGTCCTCGCCGGCGACGCGGTGAACGTCAAGCGGGCCTATCTGGATGGCCCCCTCGCCCAGGCGTCGTGGCGCAACATCTCCGGCCTCCTGTACCACGGGGGTCTGTACTTTGCCGAAGGGCCCGACCACACCGTCCGCCGGATGACGGCCCAGGCCCCTGCGGTGGAGGCCTTCGCGGGCCTCCGCGGCCGTCCCCAGGACAAGCGCACGGATTCCCCGGCGAACCTCAACAACCCAGGCCCCATGGCCTACCTGGACGGTTACGTCTACATCGTGGACACCGGCTCCCGCACCATCAAGCGCCGCAGGGCCGATGGGCAGGGCCCCGTGGAGCTGTTCGCGGGCATTCCCGGTGTCGCCGGGAAGACCGACGGCAAGCGCCTGGAAGCCCGCTTCAACCAGCCGGTGGACATCGCGGCGGATCCCGCCAACGGCGCCCTGCTGGTGGCCGACCGCCTCGAAGGGACCATCCGCGTGATCCTGCGCAACGGCATGGTGCATACCGTGAACCGGCGCCTGCAGGGCATCACGGGCCTGGCCCTGGATGCCCAGGGCAACCTCTACGCGAGCAGTGCGGAACTGTGCATCGTCCAGCGCATGCGGCCCGCGGCGCCCGAGAAGGATGTCCCGCAGTGGGGCCTGCCCGAGGACGTCGGGGAACGGGGGCATGCGGGCTTCCAGGAAGTCGCCTTGGCGCACGCGCTCTTCAACCGCCCCACGGGGCTTCTCGTCACCGACCGGGGCCTCCTCGTGGCCGACACGGGCAACAACCTGATCCGGTGCATCAACTGGACCACCGGCACCGTGGAAGTCATCGCGGGCGACAAGGTGGACAGGACGCCGGGCTTCCTCTCGGGCGCCGCCGCCCAGGCCAAGCTCCGGGCACCCCGGCATCTGGCCCTCGCACCGGGCGTCGGTCTCTTCATCAGCGATCAGGACGACCGGGCCCTGCGCCTCCTGACCTTGGATGGGAATGTCCAGACCCTGGGCGCCCCCGTGGGAACCGGCGTCGGTGCCCAGGACGGCGACAACCCGCGGTTCCGCAAGCCCATGGGCATCGTGGTGAACCGCGGGGGTGCCTCCTTCGTGGCGGACCGGGACAACCACGCCATCCGGCGGGTACTGCCCTCGGGCAGCGCTTCCACCGTGGCAGGAAGGCTGGAGGAGCCTGGAGACCGGGATGACCGGGGCGCCGACGCCCGGTTCGGCGATCCCGCCGAACTGGCGCTGGATTCGGGGGATCGGCTCTTCATCCTGGAACCCCGGGCCCGGCGCTTGAGCATTATGACGCCGGACGGGACCGTGGCCACCGCCGCGCGCGGCGCGGGCGCGCCGCTCCTAATCGCCTCCTGCCCCGTGGGGCCGCAGGCGCTGGTGATGGCCGTGGGAAGGCTGAGCGATGCCCAGCCTGTGCCGGGCGTGGTCCTGGTGCGCCCGGACGGGACCCGGGAGGTGGTGTTCGCCGGAGGTGTCGTCGCGGCGCTGGCCCTGGATCCCCAGGGGTGCGTCTCGGTCCTCGAGGACAACCGGGAAGGGCAGTTCAGCCGCCTGCGCAAGTTCCGGCAGGCGGGGCCCGGCAAGGCCTGGGAGGAGGTCGCCGTGACCTCCATCGGACCCGCGGGCCGTTTCGGCAACGACACGGGGATCCCCGTGATCCGGGGCATGGCCGCCGACAGCAAGGGCAGCCTGTACCTCGCCGATTCCGGGAACGGCCTGATCTGGAAGGTGTCGTCGGACCTCTCCCTGGTGGAGATCGTGGCCGGCAGCAGGGTCTACATGGGTGGCACGCGGGGGGCCAAACCCCTCAACACGCCGCTGTACCTGCCGCACCGCATCGCCGTCACCCCCAACGACGACCTCATCGTCACGGCCGGGCATGCCCTCCTGCAGATCACGGCCCCAGGCACCCTCGACGACCCCTGGACTCCGCCCGTGGCCCCCGGCGCCGCACCGGCCGCCAGGCCCAAGCGGCCTCAAGCCGCTGCCGCTGGCGGGGCGGTCGTGGCGACCCGCATCCTCAACCGCCGCACCTTCCTGGAAGACAAGGAGGAACGTAAAGAGGAGCGCAAGGAGCCCCGCGGTGAGGACGATGACGGCTTCGAGCGAAAGGGCCCGCGGGACGAGGCCAAGGTGACCGCCGACGGCCACCAGCAGGAACTGGAACGCCAGGAACGGGAGCGGCGCGCGGCCAGGGCCCGCGAACTGGAGGAGGCCCGCAAACGCGCGGCCGATGCCCTGAAGAACCCCGCCGGGGGCCGGTCGGATTTCCTGAACGATGTCCGCGGCGCCGCCGACAAGTTCGGAAGGGATGCCGCCAAGCGCAAGCAGGAGCGTGAGCAGGCCGAACGGGAGCGGAAGGCGAAGGCCGATGCTGAAGAAGAGGCCCGGAAGGCCGCCCTGGCCGCAGCCAAGGCCCTCTCGGACGAACAGCAGAAGAAGAAGGACAAGAACGCCGACGCGGAATGGGATTCAGAGGACGATTTCTAGGTCCCGGGAGGACCGGAGGAGTAGCGCCAAGCCTCCGGTCCCCTTCGCCGCCGCGTCCGGCTTCAGTGACGCCGTGCCCCGGGTGCCGCCGGGCGCGGCGCCCTGGACCTCGAAGGTGATCCGGACGCCACCCTCTACCCCCGGCTGGGCCACCTCCAGGACCGTGGCCACCCCACGGCCCACCTGAAGGAACGTCAGCACCACCGTGGCGCCGCTTTCCAGGTCGAGGGTCTCGCGGCAGCAGGCCGCTGCCGTCTTGACCATCAGGGGGCAGCAGAGCCAGACCGGGGCCGCCCCGGGGACATCGTCCTTCCGGGCCACGCACACGGGGCCGGGGTCCCCGCCGTGGCAACGCCGCAGGACCACTGTGGCGGGCGTGAGGTTGGTGATGGCCACCGCCGCCTCATCCGAGGGGGCAAGGGTGGCCAGGAGCGCCAGAAGAGCGGGAGCGAGCATCGGGACACCTCGGGAATCGGTCGAAAGTTCAACGTCCGGTCCCCAGAGGTGGAGCGAGCCCTCACCGGGTTCCCGGCATGGAGGGGCCGGGGAACCTGAATCGTCTATGAGTCATTCAAGTGGCATTGGCCTCATGTGCTGATCCCCTGATTGGAGTCCTCCGTGAAAACCCGTTCCGCCTACCGGTCCCTCCTCTGTCTGCCCCTCGCGTCGGCGATGCTCTTCGGGGGCAACTTCGGCAGCAAGCCCGGCGGGGCTCCCAAGAAGGACTTCTGGGGCGTGGCCCCCGGGAGCAACGGCGCAGGCGGCCGTGCCCAGCGGGCCCGGAGGATCCATCCCGCCCCCGCACAGACGCCGTCCACCACCCGGCGATCGAGCCCATCCCGTTCCGTCCCCACGCGCCTCAGCGAGGGGGGCCGTTCCATTTCGCAATCCCCCTGGATGACCCCGGTATCCCTGCCCCAAGGCGCGGGTGCTGGCGCTGGTGCGGGTGCCGGAGCTGGCGCCGGTGCAGGCGCCAGCGCGGCCAGTGATGTCGAGACCCTGCTCCCGCCCGGGGCCGCCGCACGTTACGCCGTGGGCGCCGGGGCTCCCGGCCATGTGTGCCCGCCGGTGACCCCCGTGTTGCGGGGTTCGCCCGGGTCGGCCTTCGCCACCGCCGGCGCGGCGGACGAGGACGAACCTCCCTTCCTCGACCTGGACGGCTCCAATCTCCAGGAGGCCCTGAAGCGCAAGGCGGGGATCGAGGGGACGGGCCATACCTGCCATCCCCTGCCCATCTCCACCTTCATCGCCCGCACCCAGGGGCAGGCCTTTCCCAACACGTGGCGGGAGCCCGTGCAGGTGGCCCTGCTTGAGACCAGCGAGGAGACGCGGTCCTGCCTGGCGTACGTCCATGATTCCGAGGACCCGGGCCACATCCACGTGCTGAGCCCGCTGGGACGCACCTCTTACCAGGCGGGTGCAACCTCGACGCTGACCCTGTACCTCGACGCGCCCGCGGATGGGAAGACCTTCCGGATCCTGGACGGGCGGGACACGCAGCTGGAAACCTGCACCTTCGATTTCAAGGGGCCGGCGAAGGACTAGACTTCGGACGCCTTGATCCAGGTGGCGAACTCCCGGTCCGCGGTGGTGATGTGGTCACTCAGCCAGCACCGGAGGTAATCCAGTACGCGGGCGGAAAGATCGATCGCGTTGTCCCCGTACTGGAAGGTGAGGTCGGCGACCTCCTTCAGGAGGACCTGGTGGCGGGCCACGTGCGCGTCATGGCCCGGGTAGCCGGAGATGACCATCTGCTGGGCTTCGTTCCGGAAGTGCTGCTCCGCGTGGGTGGTGAGCTTGAAGAGGAGCTGGTACAGCACGGACTGGCTCGCCCTGGCGGTGACGGCCCGGGCCAGCTCCGAATAGATCTCGTACATCTGCCGGTGTTCGGTGTCCATGAAGGGCACCGACGTATCCAGGCGCGGGTCCCATTCGAGGATCTCCACCACAACCCCTTTGATCCCATCGACCTGCAAACGCATACCCATGAACCCAGTCTAGACGGGGCCAGGGTTCGCGGCGAGGCCGATTTTCAGGGAAGGACGAACCGGAGGTGCCGTCCCGGAGGGATCCCGTCCTCAAGGCAACCGCAGGGTGCGGTCCGGGCCGGGGGCTTCAGGAGCCCGCCCAGGGTCAGGGGCGGGCCGCCCGTCATGGACCAGCGGGTCACCCGTTCGCTTCCATCCATCGTGAACCGCGCCCGCACGGACCAGAAGTAGGTGGTGTGGCGGGGAAGTTCGCATTCCAGGCGATGCTGGACCGCCCGGGGATTCTCCGGAGGCTGGGGGGCATCCTCGGTGGGCGCCGGAGGCGGGGCGAACGGCTCGGCCCGGAGGCTGGTCCGCTCGTACACGAGCCGGCCGGGGCCTC
>DBME01000076.1 GCA_002298155.1 Holophagaceae bacterium UBA706
GCCTATCGCCGAGGCGCCGAGAAACCGAGGATCGCCGAGGAAGAAAAAATAGACGTTGAGTATCAGGGCAGATCGAGCTCGTTTCGCAGGACCAGCGCGCTGGCGCCACGGATCACGATGTCCGGGCCCAGCATGCTGAAGGCCAGGGTCGTCTCCCGGGCCTGCTCCGGCAGCACCCGCGCCTGGAGTTCGGCCCTTGCCGCCTCCAGCAGCGGTTCACCGAAGAGCACCGGCGTGCCCGAGAACACGATGGTGCGAAGGTTCAGGATGCACGCGAGGCTCGCTGCCGCGGCGCCCAGCTGCGTGCCGAACTCCTGCGCGAGGGCACGGGCCTCGCGGTCTCCGCGGGCGTTGAAGTCCGCCAGCATCGCCAGCGACACGCCCTTGGCCTTGGCGGCCTTTCCGAAGGCGGTGCCGGGGGTGCGCCGGGCCAGGTCCCGGGCCTGGCGCAGCAGGGCCGGCAACCCCGCCACCGTCTCCAGGCAGCCGCGGTTGCCGCAGGAACAGGGGAGGCCCTCCCGGTCCACGCACAGATGCCCGATCTCACCGGCGCTGTGGCCCTCGCCGGAATGGAGCGCGCCGCCCAGCACGATCCCCGAGCCCACGCCCTCCCCGGCCTTGATGAGCACCAGGCTCGGATCGATGCCGTGGCCGCCGTAGGCGCCTTCCGCCATGGCCGCCACGTGGCAGTCGTTGGCGATGTGCACGGGCACCTTGAAGCGGCTCTCCAGGATGTCCTTGAGGCCGATGTTCACCCAGTCCCGGTTCACGGACAGCTTGATGACGCCCCGCCGCGGATCCACCGGACCCGGCGCGCCGATGCCGATGCCCAGCAGAGGGGCCCCCACGAGGGCCAGGAGGCCTTCCACGAGGCGGTGGACCTCCCGCAGGGCGCCCGGGCCCTTGAGGTCGCCCAGGGGCAGGGAATGGCGGTGGAGGACCTCGCCGCGCAGGTTGACCAGGGCGCCCCGGAACTCGTCCTCGCCCAGGTCGATGCTGATGAGCTGCCGGGAGCCCGGCTCCAGCTCCACGTTGATGGGCGGCTTGCCCACCGCGGAGGCCACGGGGCCCGTCTCCCGCACGAGGCCGGCCTGGATGAGCTCCCCCACGAATTCCGAAACCGTGCTGCGCGTGAGCCCCGTGGCCCGGGCGATGTCGGCGCGGCTGAGCAGGGCGCGGTGGTAGATGGTCCGCAGCACCAGGGTGGCGTTGTGGGCCTTGGTCTTCTTGTGGGTGGCTTTTTTCATCTCATGCCCAGGGCGGCTGCGAGGACTTTGTTAGTGCATTGAACATACAAATAGGCTACATTTACATGAACCCAATCTTAGAGGCCAGGTAGAGCAAGTCAAACGAATTCGGCCCCACCGCCCGTGACCTGCGAGGTGACCATGTTCCGCCACGAGACCTTCGACGGCAGCCTGTTCAACGTGCCCCTGGCGGCGCCCCTGCCGCTGGATCCGGGCTACCGTCCCCTGGCCCTGGGGGTGCGCGCCTTCCGCAAGGCCCTGGCGGCCCATGGCGCCTGCGAGCGGGTGGTCCTGGGCCTGGAGCAGAACACGGGGCCCGTGGCGCGCCTGGAACTGGACGTGTTCCCCGCCGGCGCGGGCCGGGACGAGGACAACCTGCGCTACGTCTCCTGGATGCTCAACGGCCTCCTATGGGTGTGCGGCGGCTGGCGCGCCTCCGTGGGCGGGCCCCGGGCCATCTGCGAAGGCATCGTGGCCGAGTACGGCCCCGGCGGCCCCTGGAAATTCGAGCGCGAGATCATGGGCATGGCCTTCAACCGCCCCTTCGAGGCCGTTTCCGCGGATCCCGGCGCGATCCCCGCGGCGCGCAAGGGCGCCTTGGCCCTGGGGGGGAACCTGGACGGATGCCGCATCGGCTTCGACCTGGGCGCCAGCGATTACAAGATGGCCGCCGTGAAGGACGGCGAACTGGTCTTCACCACCGAGCTCCCGTGGAACCCCAAGGCCGAGAGCGACCCCGCCTACCACTACGCCCGCATCAGCGAAGGCTTCAAGCTCGCCGCCTCCCACCTTCCCCGGGTGGACGCCATCGGCGGGTCCTCCGCGGGGATCCTGGTGGACAACCAGGTGATGGTGGCCTCCCTCTTCCGGGCGGTGCCCAAGGAGGCCTTCGACGCCCAGGTCCGGCCGATCTTCCTGCGCCTTCGCGAGGAATGGGGCGTGCCCCTGGAGGTCATCAACGACGGCGACGTCACCGCCCTGGCCGGGGGTCTCTCGCTGGAGAAGAAGGGCATCCTCGGCATCGCCCTGGGCTCCAGCGAGGCCGTGGGTTTCCTGGACCGCGCGGGGAAGATCACCGGCTGGCTCAACGAGCTGGCCTTCAGCACCGTGGACGCCAATCCCGCCGCGGGCACCGACGACTGGTCCGGCAACCCCGGCGTGGGCGCGGCCTACTTCTCCCAGCAGGCGGTGGACAAGCTCGCGGGACCCGCGGGCATGACCTTCCCGGCCGACATGGCCCTGCCCGAGCGGCTCAAGGACGTCCAGGACCGCATGGCCCAGGGCGACCCCGCGGCGCGCGAGCTCTTCTCCACCATCGGCGCCTACCTTGGCTACACCATCCCCTGGTATGCCGAGTTCTACGACATGGAGCACGCCATGATCCTGGGCCGCGTGACGTCCGGCGAGGGAGGTGAGATCATCCTGGCCCGCGCCCGGGAGATCCTGGCGGCCGAGTTCCCCGAGGTGGCCGCACGCATCTCCATCTTCCTGCCCGACGAGAAGAGCAGGCGTGTCGGCCAGGCCGTGGCCGCCGCAAGCCTTCCCCCACTCCCACGCTGAACCGCGTCATCCCGAGGAACCCCCATGGAAGTCATCATCCTTCCCGACCGCCACAAGGCCGCCCAGATGGTGGCGCGCATCGTCGCCAAGGAACTGCGGGCGAACCTGCGCCTCGTCCTGGGCCTGGCCACGGGTCGTACGATGGAACGCGCCTACGACTGCCTGGTGGACATCCACCGCACGGAGGGCCTCGACTTCTCGCTGTGCTCGACCTTCAACCTGGACGAGTACATCGGCATCCCCGCGGACCATCCCTGCTCCTACCGGCGCTACATGGACGAGCGGCTCTTCGACCAGGTGAACATCCCCAAGGCCAACACCCACCTCCCGGATGGCATGGCGAAGGATCTGGGCGAGGAATGCCGCCGCTACGAGGCGAGCATCGTCGCCGCCGGCGGCATCGGGCTCCAGCTGCTGGGCATCGGCAGCGACGGCCACATCGGTTTCAACGAGCCCCTTTCGGCGTTGCGCTCCCGCACGCGTGAGAAGGCCCTGACGCCCGCGACCCTCGAGCAGAACGCGCCCATGTTCGGCGGCGACCCCGCCAACGTGCCCCGCCGGGCCATCACCATGGGCGTGGGTACCATCCTGGATTCCGCCCGCGCGCTCATGCTGGTGACCGGGGAAAGCAAGGCCTCCATCCTGGCCAAGGCCGTGGAAGGCCCCATCACCTCCATGGTCACCGCCTCGGCACTGCAGCTCCATCCCCGCTGCCAGGTCGTGGTGGACGAGGAGGCCGCGAGCGAACTGAAGGGCATCGACTACTACCGGTGGGTCTTCGCGAACGAACCGGAGTGGGCGGAGTTCCAGGACCTGGCGTGAAAAGCAGGGATGTCAGGGGCGCTTCGGTTCCAGGGGGTGGAAGTTAACGTCCAGGATCGAAAGCCGTTCGGCATGGGTCTTCAGGCGGCGGGTGAAGGCCTCGTAGTTGCGGGCCTCCCGGGGCGACCAGAGCACTTCGGACAGGGCGGACAGGCGCGGCCAGACCATGTATTCCAGGTGCATGGGAGTGGGGACGTATTCGGTCCAGATGAGGCCCTGGGAGCCCAGCACGTGGCGGCCTTCCTCTTCGGTCAGGCGGGGAGGGACGGGCTCGTAGCCGTACACCTTGGATAGCTCCGTCACGCCGTCGCCGATGGCCAGGGGTTCGGGGCCCGAGGTGGCGTAGTGGTCCAGGTACACCCAGGCTTCGGGAGTCATCACCACGTCGTGGCCGGCGCGGGCGGCGGCGATCCCGCCCTCCTCGCCGCGCCAGCTCATGACGGCCGCGCCGGGGGCGAGACCGCCTTCGAGGATCTCGTCCCAGCCGATCAGGCGCCGGCCCTTGGAGGCCAGGTACTGGTCGAACTGGCTCACGAACCAGGACTGCAGCTTGTGCAGCGCGGGGGGGATGACCGCCCGGCCCTGGTCGTCGACGGTGATGGCGATGTCCTTCAGGGTCGCGTCCTGGGGCACGATGCCCACCTGCTTCATGCGCGCCAGGGCGCCGGGGCAGCGGGACCACTCCGCCTTGGGGCATTCGTCCCCGCCCACATGGATGAACTTCGAGGGGAACAGGGCCATCACCTCGTCCAGCACGTCCTTGAGGAAGGCGATGGTGCGATCGTCCACGCTGAAGATGGACTCCGAGACGCCCCAGTAGGTGAGCACCTCGTGGCGCTCGCCGGGGAAGTTGCCGAATTCGGGGTAGGCCGTGAGGGCCGCGACGCTGTGGCCGGGCATCTCGATCTCGGGCACCACGGTGATGAAGCGGTCCGCGGCGTAGCGGACGATCTCCCTGATGTCCTCCTGCGTGTAGAAACCGCCGTGGGGGGTGTTGTCGAACCGCATGAGGTTGGGACGGTCGTCCTTCTGGGTCTCGCCCAGGACGGTCTGGGTGCGCCAGGCGCCCACCTGGGTCAGCTTGGGATACTTCCTGATCTCGATGCGCCAGCCCTGGTCGTCCGTGAGGTGCCAGTGGAAGACGTTGAGCTTGTGCAGGGCCATGAGGTCCAGGTGCTTCTTGATCTCGGTCTTGGGCATGAAGTGGCGGCAGACGTCCATGTGGGAGCCCCGCCAGGAGAAGCGGGGGCGGTCCTCGATGACCGCGGCGGGCAGGGTCCAGGCGGTGCCGTCGACCTTGGCCTGGCGGAAGCTGGCCGCCGGCAGCATCTGGCGCAGCGTCTGGATGCCGTAGAAGAGGCCCGCGGGGCGCGCGGCGCGGATGGTCACCTTCTCCGGGGACGCTTCCAGGCGGTAGCCCTCGTCGCCCAGGGC
>DBME01000148.1 GCA_002298155.1 Holophagaceae bacterium UBA706
GCAATCCATGCTCGCGCGGCCCGGCCCCTCTGCGGGATAATCGATCTTGAACCTTGTGGAATGGAATTCATGAACGCACGTGCCCGCCTCACCCTCCTCTGCCTCCTCCCCGCAGCCCTGGCGGCCGGTGAACCCATGGAAGGCGTGGTGGTGCCCTACCGGCAGGTGGAGGTCTGCGCGCCCGTTTCCAGCTTCATCGTCGAACTGAAGGTCAAGGAAGGGGAGCCGGTCAAGGCGGGCCAGCCCCTGGCCCTCCTGTACGGCAAGCTGGAGGAACTGGAGATGCAGCGGGCCAAGATGGTGCTCACCCGCCGCGAATACGAGGCCAAGGCCGCCAAGAACCTCTACGCCAACAAGGTCATCCCCGAGACCAAGGCCCTGGAATCCGGCTACGAGCTGGAAATGGCCCGCCTCAACTACGAGACGGCCATGGAGAACGTGAAGCTCCGCACCATCCTCGCCCCCATCGACGGGCTGGTGGTGGAGAAGTGCCGCGACCTGGGAGAAGCCGTGTCCAGCGCCCAGCCCGTCTTCCGCATCCTGGATTTCAGCAAGGTGATCGTGCTGTGCGCGGTGAAGTCGGAAAAAATGGGGCGCCTGACGGTGGGCCAGAAGGTGAACGCGCGCATCCCCCAGCTCGAGGGAGCCCCCACCTTCCCCGGGGAGATCGTCCTCGTGGATCCCCACGCCGATTCAGCGGGGCTTTTCAGGGTAAAGGTGCTGGTGGACAACCCCGACCTGCGCATCCGGGTGGGGCTGAAAGCGGTGGTCGCAGGTTCCTAGGTGAAATTCCTGGGATTCTTTTGACGATCCTGGACCTGGGCAGCCAGGGTCTCCAGGCCGTTCAGGAACCAGTCCTCGGAGATGTCGCCGATGCCGGCCTTCTTGGCCAGGGGCGCATAGCGCATGTCCACGTGCCGGATCTCCACGTCCACGCGGCTCGCGCCGTGGATGGACACAACCACCAGGTGGTACTCGTTGTTGCGGTGGATGAACCGGCGCATGGCGGATGTGTGGTTGATTTCCCAGGTGGTGGCGTGGGAGGGGTCGATGGCGGCCACCACCCTCGGACCCAGGGCCGCGTCCACGTTCGCGGTCATCTCCTGGGTATAGCGACGCTGGTCCTCTTCCCGCTCGTTCTTCCGAAGTTCGATTAGCCCTTCAAGCGATGAAATGCTGACCGGCATGGAATGCTCCAGGGTGGCGGGTGAAGTTGCGCCAAACCTGGGGCATTGTATCACTCGACCCAGCAAACATAGGAACGAGCAGTCAGGAGCCCTCAGTCCGCCCGGTAAGCGGGGAAGAACGCGCCGGGAGCCTCGGCGGATCCGCGCCGGAGGGACCACGCCTCCACCTCGGCCGCGTAGCGGGCGGTGTCGTGGATCCGCTTGCAGATGTGGAAGGCCACCCGGTTCGGGGAGAACCCCGCCTTGAACCGGAAGACGCCGTCCCCGGGCTGGTGGGCGCCGCCGCAGAGCATGCGCCGGCGTCCGGCCAGGGCGCAGGCCTTGATGCAGGCGAAGTGGTAGGCGTTCACGGGGCGCACCTTGGAGAAGTCCATGTCCAGGGCGGACAAGTGCCAGTACACGTCCTGGTCGTCCTGGAAGTAGAGGCCCCCGGCCACCACGCGACCCTCGAACTCGGAGAGCATGATCACGGCGTTGTCCGGCATGGTGCGGTGGATCTCGAGGAAATAGTCGGCGGGCAGGTAGTAGCGCTCTGAGGCCGAACGGCGGTCCATGGTCAGGCGATGGAGCTGGTGGAAGGCCAGGACATCCTCGGTGGTCACGGCGGCGCGCACCTGGACCCCGGCCTGGATGGACTGGCGGGTCTGGCGGCGGGTGTCCGAGGTGAGGGACGTGTTCCAGAGCGCCTCCTCGCCCAGGGTCAGGTCCACGTAGACGATCTCGCGGTTCATTTCCACGTTGTCGGCGGGCAGGACCTGGTTGCCCGGGTTCCAGGGGTTGAGGTGCGCGAACTCGGCGATGATGCCGTCCGCCGCGCTGTGGGCCTCGAAGGCCTCGTTGAACGCGGCCGCGAGCTCCGGATCGGGGCCGTCGGTGCCCAGGAGGAGGGGGCCGGTGTATTCGGGCGTATAGGTGTCGAAGCCCCCCAGGCCGGAGCCGGGCGGGACGGGGCGCAAGAAGAAGGGATAGGCGATGCGGCGTTCCGGCCCGCCCACCACGAAAAGCCGCGCCTCATGGCCGCAGCTCCGTTCCTGGATCCGCACGTGCTCCAGGCAGCCCATGACGCTGGCACCGATGGGCAGGGCCTCGCGCCAGGCCTCGGTGTCGTGGGTGGTGAGGACCTGGACCTGCGTCACGGCCGGCTCTGCGCGGGGGAGGGCTTGGCCGCGTCCGGGGTCTGCCGGGGACGGGAACCCAGGGCGCCGCGGGGATCCCGGCGGACGCAACCCAGGACGTACTCGTACCACTGGGCCCCATAGGGCACATAGCAGCGCACGGGCCAGCCCTTACTGGCCAGGTCCTCGGCGAGGTCCTGGCGCACGCCGTACAGGAGCTGGATCTCCAGGGCCGACTGGGGCAGTTTGTGTTTCGCGACCACCTCCATGGCCCGCGCGATGGCGGCCGGATCGTGGGTGGCCAGGGCCAGGCTTCCGCCATGCGCCAGGGCGGTCTCGAGGTCCCGCAGGAAGGCCGCGTCCATGGCCTCCTTGCCCCGCACCACGACCTCCGGCGATTCCCAGTAGCCGCCCTTGACCAGGCGGATGCCGGCGCCCAGGGCCACCATGCGGTCCAGGTCGGCGCGATTGCGGTGGAGGTAGCTCTGGAGGACGATCCCCACCTGGCCCGGGAACTCGTCCAGGGCCTCCTCGAAGAGCCTGAGGGTGGCTTCGACGTAGGCCGACTCCTCCATGTCGATGCGGACGTAGACGCCCTGGGCGCTGGCGGCTTCCATCACCCGGCGCAGTTCCTGGCGGCAGAGGGCCTCGTCCACATCCAGCCCGATCTTGGTAAGCTTGAGGGAGAGGTGGGAGTCCAGTCCTCCGCTGCGGATGCTCTCAAGGCAGGCGATGATCTGGTCCGTGTTGCGCGGCACCTCGTCCCGGTTCTTCACGTGGGTGCCGATGAGGTTCAGGGTGCCTTTGATGCCCTTGGCGTTGAGGCCGCGGACCGCGTCCAGACCGTTCTCCAGCTTCTCTCCGGCCACGAAGTGCCAGGCCATGTCCCGCAGGATGGGCGTGCTCATGGCGAGCTTGCGTATCCAACCCTGGCGGGAGACGGCGGAGAGGATTTTTCGGATCATGGAATGACTCCTGGCTGCCCGCTTTGTCGGCCTTATTTTTACAAAAGGCCTCGACCTGCCCTGATCGGGGTCGGAACGGGTCAAAATCTTTTATTTCCTTGTGGAATGATTATCCACTTGATGAATTTGAATGGAACACCAATATTGGAAATTCTTTTTTGCCACCGATAGGTCGTTTGTTCGCAAGGCGAGAACCGGATCGGAAAGGCTGGGCCTGGACGGGCCCATTGGGTCCACCGGTCGGCTGGTGTCGAAGTCCATTGGCGCATTCAAGTCTAATTAATTCAACATTAAATGGTAAACTTATGACAACGTGGGCCTTGATTGCCGGGGGCCCCGCAGCGAAGCTGGCCTCATTCCGAGGAAGGAAGTGGCCTGTGCCATACCTGTTCTTCACGTCCCACACCCTGCCTCCCCCGGATCCGCCCGTGCTGGAGCCGGGGTTCCGCATGGAGATCTGGCGCCCTTCCACCCTGCAGCCTCTGCGCTGGGAGCTGCTGGCCGTGCCCTTCGTGGCCTGGAGCCTCTTCCACTTCCTGGGCATCTTCGCCAACCGGGACTACTTCCTGCTCCTGATCTTCCAGGGGGCCAAGCTCGTGCACCGCACCTGCGTGATTCCGCCCCATTTCAAGTTCCCGTTCATGGGAGCCATGGACCTCCAGGCCGCCGGGATCTGGACGCATCCCGCCATGCGAGGCCGGGGCCTGGGACTCCTGGCCGTCCAGGAGGTGCTGCGCAGGATCGAAACTCCGGGACGGACGTTGTGGTATCTGACCCGCGAGGAGAACAGCGCCTCCATCCGCCTGGCGGAAAAGGCCGGGCTGGTGCTGGCTGCCCGGGGCCGCCGGCGGCATCGGCTGGGCTTGCGGGTGCTTGGGAGGTTCCACCTCGATGAGGTCATTGAGCCGGCGCCGCGCGATCCCGGGTTGGGGCATACTGAAGGAATTCCAACGCAGGGCTAGCCTCCAGAAAGGCCATTTCGGACCTCGGCAAGGACCTGCGCCCGGGCTGCCGTTTGCCTCGTCCGTCCGGTTACCGATCCTGAAAGGAATGCCCCATGCTCGAACGATTCGCCATCGCCCTTGCCGCCTGCGCGGCTTTGTCCGCCCAGGTACCCGCCGTGGATCCCCCGGGGCTGGCCCAGATCCTGAAGGCGGGCACCTGGACGGTCGTGGAGTTTGGAGGCCCCACCTGCATTCCCTGCAAGAAAATGCAGCCCATCCTCGCGGACCTCCAGAAACAGTTGGGAACCCGCGCCCAGGTCCGCAATTTCTACGTGACCGAATTCACCAAGGAAGCCCGGGCCTACAAGATCATGGCCATGCCGACCCAGGTGGTGTTCAACCCGTCAGGGCAGGAAGTTCTTCGTCATGTGGGGTTCTGGGAAAAACCGGACTTCCTGGCCGCCCTTGCGCAGGCTGGGCTCAAGTGACGGCAGGCCTGTTGGACCGTTTGGCAGACGTCGTGGCCCAGGCTCCGGCCTATCAGCAATTGGCCCTGGTTTTTCTCGGCGGGCTATTGACCTCCGCGAACCCCTGCGTCCTGGTCGCCGCGCCGCTCATCGTCGGGTTCACAGGGGGCACCCGGGAGGGCCGGCACCACCCGGTGGTGCTGTCGGGTGTCTTTGTGCTCGGACTTGCCGCTGCTTTCACGATCCTTGGGCTCGTGGCGGCCCTGACGGGATCCCTGCTGGGGGATGTGGGATGGATCTGGAAAGCGGTCCTCGGCTTCATCCTGCTGGTCCTGGGGTTCAACCTGCTGGGGCTCTTCGCGCTCCCCACGCCGTCCCACGCACGGCTCCAGCGCTTTCATGGCGCTGGGCTGCTGGGCGCTTTCACCCTGGGGGGCCTGACGGGGACCCTCTCCGCCCCCTGCGCCACGCCGGCCCTGGCGGCGGTCCTGACCCTTGTGGCCTTCCAGAAGAAGATCCTTTGGGGCGGTGTCCTGCTATTCGCCTATGCGCTGGGCCATGTCCTGCTCCTGTTCCTTGCCGGTGCCTCCTCCGGGTTTGCGAGCCGGTATGCGCAGGGACGTTTTTCGGCGGTGGCCGGGCGTTGGCTTCCCAAGGCCATGGGAGGCCTGCTGTTGGTTTGCGCGGGCTGGATCCTCTGGTTGGCCTGGCAGGCGCGGGCCACGGCCTGACGGGGAGAAGCCATGCGAAAAACCCCCGGACCGTCTCCCGGTCCGGGGGTTCCTGGTTTCCCAGTGGTGCAGCCGGCGCGACTCGAACGCGCGACCCTTGGCTTCGGAGGCCAATACTCTATCCAACTGAGCTACGGCTGCTGGGTTCCCGGCCGTGCAAAGCGCCGGAGAGGCTGATTCTCGCACATTCCGGCACGGCCTGACTACCCTTTCTTGGCCCGGGGATGGGGCGGCTCAGAAGTACCAGTTCAGGCTCAGACCGAGATGGGAGCCGTCGATGGAGGGCGCGCCGGGGTAGTCGGCGAGGGTGAACTTTTCGCTGACGAAGCGGATCTCGAAGCCGCCCTGGCCGTAGTGGGACTTCCGGCCGAGGAATTCCAGATCCAGGATCATGGCGGTGGAGGCGTTGAAGTCGTAATCGCCGATGCTCGAGGCTGCGCCCGAACTTGAAAGCTTCACGCTGTTCGCCTTGCGGATTCCGAGGCCGAGCCGCGTCCGTTCCTTGGGGTGCCAGAAGAGCAGCGCTTCGAAGGGGACCCGGGTGAAGCTGGCGCTGCCATTGGACGCAGCCTTGGTGTCATCGACGTGGTAGCCGAGGTTGAGCTGGAAGGAGGCGGCCTTGTTCCAGCGGTAGTCGAGGCCGGCCTTCATGTGCACTCCTTTGCCGGCCTTGAGGGTGCTGCTGTCCCCGTCCGAGAACTGGACGTCGGCCAGGGTATCGCCGCCGAGGGTATAGCCGAAGCCGAGGAAGAAATGGGCCTTGTGCCCGGTTTCCTGGGCCCCGCAGGCCAGGGCCGTGGCGGCCAGGATAAGGGATCGAAATATGCGCATCGAGATCTCCAGGGCGCTCCCGCCCGTAAGTGGTGGAAGAACGCCTTCTTCCTGAATTTTTGGTGTAGTTGGAGTCTACAATGCCCGGCGGCCCCTGTCGCCACTTTGGGATAGCCTTGCCGCGTGAATCGTGGTGAATTGGTACGTATGGATACGAATGATTTTCGCCGTTTGGGCCACGAAATGGTCGAGTGGATCGCGTCCTACCGGGAAAGGATGGCGGAACTGCCCGTCATGAGCCCCTTGGCCCCCGGCGACGTGAAACGGCATCTGCCCGACACCCCGCCGGCTACCGGCCGCGGGCTGGACGGGATCCTGGGGGACCTGGACCGGGTGGTCCTGCCGGGCATCACCCACTGGAACCACCCGGGCTTCTTCGCCTATTTCCCTTCCAACTCGGACCTTTCCTCCGTCCTGGCCGACATGGCCTGCGCGGGCCTCGGGGCCCAGGCCATGAGCTGGCAGACCAGCCCCGCCGCCACGGAGGTGGAGGAAGTGGTCGTGGACTGGCTGCGGCAGATGCTGGGCCTGGGGCCGCAGTTCACCGGCGTCATCCAGGACACCGCCTCCACGTCCACCTTCTGCTCCCTCCTCTGCGCCCGGGAATGGACCAGCGCCTTCGGCCAGAGCCGCGGCGGGCTCCAGGCGGAGGAGGCGCCCCTGATCATCTACGCCTCGGACCAGGCGCACAGCTCCATCGAGAAAGCGGCGCTCCTGGCCGGGTTCGGCAAGGACAACCTCCGCCTGATCCCCACGGACGACAACCACGCCCTGCGCCTGGATCTGCTGGAGCGGGCCATCGAGGATGATCTGGCCGCGGGCCGCAGGCCCTGCGCCATGGTCGCCGCCATCGGCACCACCGCCACCACGGCCATGGACCCCCTCAAGGGCCTGGCCGCCCTGTCCGCCCAGCACGGCATCTGGCTCCACGTGGACGCCGCCATGGCCGGGACCGCCATGATCTGCCCCGAATGCCGGCCCCTGTGGGAAGGCATCGAGGGGGCCGACTCCATCGTCCTGAACCCCCACAAGTGGATGGGGGCGGGCTTCGACCTCAGCCTCTACTACGTCACGGACCCCGAGCACCTCATCCGCGTGATGAGCACCAACCCCAGCTACCTGCGTACCGAGCACGACGACGAGGTGAAGAACCTGCGGGACTGGGGCATCCCCCTGGGACGCCGTTTCCGGGCCCTGAAACTGTGGTTCCTCCTCAAGGACCAGGGTGTGGAGGGCCTGCAGGCGCGCATCCGCCGGGACCTGGCCAACGCCCAGTGGCTCAAGGCCCAGGTGCAGGCCACCGGGGGCTGGGAGCTCATGGCCCCCGTCAGCCTGCAGACCGTCTGCGTGCGCCACGTGCCCGTGGGCGTCACGGAAGAGGCCAAGCTGCGCGCCCACAACCTGGGCATCGCCTCCCGCATCAACGGAGCCGGCCGGTACTACCTGACCCCTTCCGTCCTCAAGGGCCGCCAGATCCTGCGGGTGTCCATCGGCAGCGCCGCCACGGAGCTCGCGGACGTGGAGGGCCTTTGGGAGGCCCTCATGGACGCGGCCATGCAGTCCCCCGAGTGAGCCTTGGACGCGCCCCTCTCCGTCAAACGCCTCCTTGAGCAGATCAAGGCCAAGATCGAGCCGCCCTTCTCCGCCGTGTGCGTGGTGGGCGAGGTGTCCAACTTCAGGGGCTCCGGACGCCACTGGTACTTCACCCTCAAGGAGGAGGGCGCGGCCCTGCAGTGCGCCGTGTGGGCCAGCCAGCAGCGCTTCCTGAGCCACACCCCCAAGGACGGCGACCGCGTGGTCGTGAAGGGCTCCCTCAACATCTACGTGGCCGGCGGTTCCCTCACCCTGGCCGTGACCCACTGCGAAACCGCGGGCAAGGGCGATCTCCAGGCCCGGCTCCGGCAGCTCGAGGCGGACCTGCGCGCCCAGGGGGTCTTCGACCGGCCCCGGCGCGACCTGCCGCGCTTCCCCCGGCGGCTCGGCATCGTGGCGGCCCTGGGCGGGGCTGCCCTGCGGGACGTCATGGAGGTGACCCTGCGCCGGGCGCCGGGCGTCGACCTGCTCATCGCCCCCGCTGCCGCCCAGGGCGACCGGGCCGTGCCGGAGAACCTCATGGCCCTGCAGGAGATCCAGGACGAGTTCTGGGGCTGCGACGCCATTTTGCTGGTGCGAGGCGGGGGCAGCCTCGAGGACCTCTGGTCCTACAACGACCCGGACCTGGTGAAGGCCGTGGCCGGGTGCCGCCTGCCCATCGTCACCGGGGTCGGCCACGAGATCGACACCACCCTGGTGGACCTGGCCGCGGACCGCCGCGCCGCCACCCCGAGCCAGGCCGCCGAGATGGCCACGCCGGACCGGGCCGCCCTGCTCAGCGAACTGCGCCGGCGCACCGCGGCCCTGGTGGCCCGCATGGCCTGGCGCCTCCGGGGCCTGGAGAGCACCCTGAACCTCCTCGCCGACAGCCGG